>CAZKNV010000396.1:0-2457 GCA_964554145.1 uncultured Burkholderiaceae bacterium | reverse complement strand
CGGTGCTCGACTGGGCCAAGTCGCGGCGCATCGGCTTCTCACACATGGTGTCGCTCGGCGACCGCGCCGACGTCGACTTCGGCGATTTGCTGGACCACCTGGCGAGCGATGGGCGCACCCGTTCGATCCTGCTCTACATCGAATCGATCGAGGCGCCGCGCAAGTTCATGTCGGCTGCGCGCGCGGCGGCGCGCAACAAGCCGGTCATCGTCGTGAAGGCTGGCCGCGCCGGCAAAGGGATGCAGGCCGCCGCTTCGCACACCGGCGCACTGGCGGGCTCCGACATCGTATTCGACGCCGCCATCCGCCGCGCCGGCATGCTGCGCGTGGACACATTGCAGGACCTTTTCATGGCCGCAGAGACGCTGGCCCGCTTTGGCCGCAACCGCGACGAGAAGTTGATGCTGATGACCAATGGCGGTGGCGCCGGCGTGTTGGCGGCCGATGCGGCGGCATTGACCGGCGTGCCGTTGAGCGAGTTGAGCGACGACATGCGCCAAACGCTCGACGGACTTCTTCCGCCCGCTTGGTCGCACGCGAACCCGATCGACATCATCGGCGACGCACCAGCGCATCGCTACACCGAAACACTACAGGCGCTGCTCGCCGATCGCGATAGTGGCGCGGTGCTCTTTCTGCATGCACCGACCGCGATCGTTCGCAGCGACGATATCGCGCGTGCCTGCGCGCCGATCGTGCGCGAGGCGCCCGGCCGCGTGATGGCATGCTGGCTGGGCGACGCTGCTGTAGCGGACGCGCGGCGCATCTTCGAAGATGCCGGAGTCGCTGACTACAACACGCCTGAAGAGGCCGTGCGTGCTTTCGCGATGCTCGCAACCTATCGCCGCAATCAGACGTTGTTGCTCGAAGTGCCGACGGCAAGCGAGAACGGGCCGCCCGATATCGCTGCGGCCCGCGTCCCGATCGAGGCAGCGCTCGCGGAGGGTCGCGACATGCTCAACGAGCTCGAAGCCAAGGCCGTGCTTCAGGCCTACGGCATTCCGGTCGTGCCGACGGTCGCTGCGGGACCCACGGCAGCCGAGGTGTTGCTTGTCGCGCGCGAGATCGGCTACCCCGTCGTGCTGAAAATACTGTCGCCCGACATCAGCCACAAGTCGGACGTGGGCGGTGTGCGCTTGAACCTGAGCGACGACAACGAGCTGCGCGTGGCAGCCGACCAGATGTTGGCGCGCGTGCGCGAGTTGCAGTCGCAGGCGCGGATCACGGGCTTCACCGTGCAGACGATGGCGACGCGCCCGCTGGCGCAAGAACTGATCGTCGGCGCCAGCATCGATCCGGTATTCGGCCCGGTGCTGTTGTTCGGCCAGGGTGGCACCGCCGTCGAAGTGCTGGCGGATCGCGCGATCGGGCTGCCGCCGCTGAACCGCGTGCTTGCGCGCGAACTCGTGTCGCGCACGCGCGTCGCGAAGTTGTTGGCTGGCTATCGCGACCATCCGCCGGGCAACCTCGATGCCATCTGCGATGTGCTGATCGCGCTATCGCAGATGCTGGCCGACCTGCCGGAGCTGGCCGAGCTCGACATCAACCCGCTGTGGGCCGATCACGAGGGTGTCATCGCGCTCGACGCGCGGCTGCGCTTGAGTCGCGAGGCGCGCGCCGGTGCTGCGCATTTCGCAATCACGCCTTATCCGGTTGAGCTCGTGGAGACCGTCATCTGGCGCGGCGACGAGATCGTGTTGCGGCCGATCCGCCCTGAAGACGAGCCGCAGCATCGAGTTTTCGTCGAGCAACTACAGCCGGAGGACCTGCGGCTGCGCTTCTTCAGCGCGCGCAGGGAACTGCCGCGCAGCGAACTCGCACGCCTCACGCAAATCGACTACGCGCGTGAGATGGCGTTTATCGCTGTGCAAGAGCTGGTCGACGGCACCGCGCAAACGCTGGGGGTTGTGCGGGCCTTGATCGATCCCGACAACGTCGACGCGGAGTTCGCGATCATCGTGCGCTCGGACCTGAAGACTCAGGGGCTGGGACACCTGATGCTGCGCAAGATGATCGACTTCCTCTCGCGCCGCGGCACGCAGCGGATGGTCTGCTACGTCTTGAGAGAGAACGAAGCAATGCGCAAGCTCGCTCGCTCGCATGGCTTCGCTGTGGACACGGCCGCATCGGACGCCGACGCGCTGCGTTTTGTGCTGACGCTGACGCACCAACCCGACGCGGCGGCATCCTCGATTGTTCACATCGATGGCAAGCGCCCGCCAGGAAACGTACTCATGGTCGACACTTCAAATGCAGGCGATGCTGGGAGCTACGCAAACCGCTCCTAGCGCGTTACACAACTCGCGAATAGCGTCGCGCGTTCGCATCGTTGCGCAAATAACGGTCAAAACACATCGCGATCGCTCGAACGAGCAACTTGCCTCTCGGTGCAACGGTGATCCATTCACGCGTTTCCTCGACCAAGCCTTCACGAACGAAGGGTTGCAGCTGCAGCAG
>CAZKNV010000395.1:0-2469 GCA_964554145.1 uncultured Burkholderiaceae bacterium | reverse complement strand
CGCGTCATAGTCATCTCGGAGTATTGCGGTTCGACAGCTGCTGATTGCCTGCCCAATGACGCGCGAACTGCAATGCAACGCGGCCGGATCGCGATCCGCGCTGCAACGCGAATTGCAACGCCTCGGTGCGCACATCACCGGCTTCATTTTGCTGCACTCCAAAGCGTGCGAGCCAGTGCGCCACGATGTCCAGATAATCATCCTGGCGAAACGGATAGAACGAAAGCCAGAGGCCGAAACGCTCCGACAGTGACACACGCTCTTCGACCGCCTCGGTCGGATGTATTTCGCCGTCTGCGTCATAGCGCGTATCAAGGTTGTCTCGCATCAATTCCGGCATCAAATGCCGCCGATTTGACGATGCATAGACGAGCACATTGTCGGCCGCACCGGCAATCGAGCCGTCGAGCGCCGCCTTTAGCTCCTTGTAGCCGGCTTCGTTTGCATCGAACGACAGATCGTCGCAAAAAACGATAAAGCGCTCGGGGCGCTCGGCGACCTGATCGACGATATCCGCTACATCGATCAGATCGCGTTTATCCACCTCGATCAGCCGCAGCCCCTGCGCCGAAAAGGCGTGCAGACATGCGCGAATCAGCGAAGACTTTCCGGTTCCGCGGGCGCCGGTAAGCAGCACGTTGTTGGCCGGCAAGCCGCGCACGAACCGCTCGGTGTTCTGGCGAATCACCTCCTTTTGCTGCTCGACATGCTTCAGATCGTCGAACGCGATCAACGCCGGTCTTGCCACCGCTTGCAGTTCGCCCTGCTCGACGCCCAAGTAGCGCCGCTTGCGCCATCTGAACGCAGTTGCGGCAGCAAAATCGGTCGGCGTTCGTGTGGGCAGCAATGATTCGATACGCTCGAGCACTGCTGCTAAACGCTGCAAGGTCAGGTTGTCAACGTCGCGCGTCACGATCGGTAATCGGCGTTGATCGAGACATAGTCGTGCGACAGATCGGTCGTCCATACGGACGTGCCCGCCTGGCCGCGTCCCAACTGCAACCGCACGACGATCTCGGATTTTCTCATCACGCGCTGGCCGTCTTCTTCGCGATACGCCGGATGCCGGCCACCATCGCGCACGACGTACACGTCGTCCAGATACATTTGAACACGCGCTGGCTCCAGGCCCTCAATGCCGGCGTTACCCACCGCAGCAAGTATTCGCCCAAGATTCGGATCGGACGCGAAGAATGCGGTCTTGACCAACGGTGAGTGAGCAACCGCGTAGGCAGTTCGCGCGGCTTCCTCTTCAGTGGCGGCCTGTTCAATTTTCACTTCGATGTATTTGGTTGCGCCTTCGCCGTCGCGCACGATCGCCTGCGCCAGCTCGCGCGCCACGCCGATCAATGCTTCGGTGAAAACTGCGAACGATGGATCGTTTTCCGAAGCGATGCTCAATGGTCCGCGACCGGTCGCGATCACGACGAAGGAATCGTTGGTCGACGTATCGCCGTCGATCGTGATCCGATTGAACGATTGATCGGCGGCTTGTTGCGTCAGGCGCTGCAGCAGCGCGGGCGCTATCGCAGCATCGGTTGCGATAAAGCAGAGCATCGTCGCCATGTTTGGCCGGATCATGCCCGCGCCCTTGGCGATTCCAGTCAAGATCACACTCGCCCCTGCTACGTCGACTCGTCGCGATGCAGCCTTCGGCACCGTGTCGGTCGTCATCATCGCTTGCGCCGCTTGCAACCAGTGATCGCCGGCAAGCCGATCGATCGCCTGCGGCAAACCGGCGATCAAACGGTCAACCGGCAGGGGTTCCATGATCACGCCGGTCGAGAACGGGAGTACTTGCTTCGCATCGCATCCGACCAACTGTGCCAATGCTGTGCAACTCGCACGCGCAGCGGCCAGCCCCGATTCGCCGGTGCCTGCATTCGCGTTGCCCGTGTTGACGACCAATGCACGCACGCCGCGCTTGGCCGCCAGGTGTTCGCGACACACGAGGACCGGTGCGGCAGCAAAGCGGTTTTGCGTAAACACGCCTGCAACGCTCGCGCTGTCAGCAATGCGCACGACCAACAGATCCTTGCGATTGAGCTTTCGTATTCCGGCTTCAGCCCAACCGAGTTCGATGCCTTGAACAGAAAACAGCGTGGCGGGATCAGGACTGCGAAGGTTGACGGCCATTTACCGGCCCTGATCACTGCTCAAGCCAGTTTGCCGTGACACTGCTTGTATTTCTTCCCCGAGCCGCACGGGCAAGGATCATTGCGGCCGATCTTCTCCCCGAAGCGGCGCACCGGCTGAGCCCTGACCGGCTCCTGGTCGGGCAACGTCAGCTCTTCGACCGCGACCGGCTCTTCGGACACGCCAAGGCCGAACTCCGAATGCTGCGCTCGCGCCTGTTCGACTCTGCGCTCGCTTTCGGCTTCAATCTGCTGCTCGGCCTGCTGGATCTCTTCCTGAGTTTGAATGCGGACGTTCATCAGCACGCGCACCACGTCTGCGCGCACCCGATCC
>CAZKNV010000394.1:0-2486 GCA_964554145.1 uncultured Burkholderiaceae bacterium | reverse complement strand
ACCCAGGAGGAACTACCGTGGCCAAGTACGGCAAGAAGGCGTCGGAAAAAGTTGAGAAGACAATGCGTGAACGCAAGAAAGGCACGTTAAAGAGCGGTTCAGGCAGGAAGGTCACGAGCAAGAAGCAGGCGATTGCGATCGGACTGTCGCAGGCGCGCAAGGCGGGAGGCAAAGTGCCCGCGAAGAGGTCGTCGAGAAAGAAGTCTTCGTCGAGGTAGCTATCTCAAACGGCGCGGTGTTCCCCGCCGATATGAATTGACAGGGCGCGAACTCGCGTTGGATGCGCTACTGACGCTGCACTAGATCAACTCTCGCAGCAGTACCGTCGCCGGTGCGACGCGAATTCCTTCCGGCGTGACGTAGTCGCGCCGGCCGATGGCACTGATCTGCCATGCCGGCACCGAAGGAAAGCGCTGGTGCAAGTAGCGCAATGATGGATCAAGCGGCGCATCGTCCCACTTGCATTCGACGAACGCGAGCGGCTTGCCGCTGCGCTCGGCGATCACGAAATCAACCTCGCGTCCGTCGATGTCGCGAAAATAGCGCAGCTCTATCGCCCGGCCTTGTGTGTCGATCTGATACTGCACCCACTTCAGTAAATGTGCGCCGACCAAATTTTCAAACCGTGCTGGCATGGGCTCGACGACTGTCCAGTCGAAGTGGTAATGCTTGCGTTCCTTTTTCACCGCGCGAAGCAGTGGTGCGCCGAACGGAGCAATGCGAAAAATCGCATACACGCGTTCCAATACGTCGAGCCAGCGCGCGAGCGTGTGGTGTGCGACCTGCAGGTCCTCGCGCAGCGCATTGATCGATAACGGGCTGCCGACGCGGGCAGGTAGCGCAATCGCCAGCAACTCGAGCTTGGCGAGATCGCTGATTGTCTCAACGCTGATCGCTTCCTCTCGAGTGAGCCGATCGCGATAGGCCAGAGACCAGCGGCGCGCTTCGGTGGCGTTGCCGCCAAGAAAAGGCTCGGGAAAGCCGGACAACTCCAGCAGCGCTGCGAAGTCGGAGGGTGTCGTGATTTCGAGTTCCGCTACCGAAAACGGGTGGAGTCGCAGAAAGTGATAACGGCCCTGCAGTGAATCTCCGCCAAAACGGTAAAAATCCAGCCGCGCGCTACCGCTGACGAGAATTCGTCGACCGCGTGTGCGGGTGTCGTACAGCCCTTTGAGAAAATTGCGCCAACCGCGGTACTTATGTATCTCGTCGAAAAACCAGGCATCGGTAGGCGGCAGCTGGCCGCGCAGGATTGCATCGCGGCCAGTTGCCGAGTCGTAATTCATATAGGCGCGCGACTCGGGGATCACCATCCGGCCCAGACTGGTCTTGCCGACTTGGCGGGGCCCGCCCAGAAATACCATCTTGCGAGCTAGGTCCGCATCAACCTGCGGTCGTAGATAGCGTTGAATTTTGTGGTCGGTCATCGACTTAGGAACCGTGTCGGAGGACTGGGCAATTTTACCTATAGTAGAAAAAACTCGCGAGTTTTTTGCACCGTGGGTTAAATTGCTCGCGCGGTGTCGGTTGAGCAGATGGACTGGATCAGGAAAAGCGCTGGATGCAGTCTGTATCGGCGCTATTGGCTCACCAACTCCGCTGTCAGGCTTGTCACCGCCGGCCGCAGTCGTTCATTGAACTCCAGCAGCGCTTGCCCGGTAGGCGTCGGCTGCTCCGCCAGTTCTTCGGGCGCACATTGTGCGATGACGTGGCCCCCGCCGGCGCCGCCTGCCGGGCCGAGGTCGATGATCCAGTCGGCTTCGGCAATGATGTCGAGGTTGTGTTCGATGACGACGACGGTGTTGCCGGAATCGACCAGCCGGTGCAGCACGCGAATCAGTTTTTCGACATCGGCCATGTGCAGGCCTACCGTGGGCTCGTCGAGCACGTACAGAGTTCTTGGTGCGCGCTGTCCGCGCCGCGTAACATCATCGCGCACCTTCGACAGCTCGGTGACGAGTTTGATGCGTTGTGCTTCGCCGCCGGATAGTGTCGGCGATGGCTGGCCAAGCGTCAGGTAGCCGAGGCCGACGTCCTGCAGCAACTTCAGTGGGTGTGCGATTGAGCGATGCGCAGCGAAGAACATCGCCGCTTCGTCAATCTCCATTCGCAGCACATCGCCGTCGAGTTCACGCAGAAGGCCGAAGACCACGGCTTCGGGTTTGTCACGTTCTTCAACGTGCCGGGCGGATTCAAAGTTCAGTTGTATCAACCGAAGTATCGGAAGTAGGGCTTGGCGCGAACGATCTTTGCTTGTCGTTGGGCGTCAACCCTCAGGAGAACTGACCGTGGCCAAGTACGTCTTCAGTCAGGAAGTCATCGGCAAAAAATCGTCGACAGGGGAATTGTCCGCGAGCAGCGAGCGAATCATTTGACCGTGCGGATCAGGCGATAGCCGGACTTTACGAGATCGAAGCAGCCATTGGTGGTACGCGGCAGCAGCTCCTTGCGGATTCGCTCGGTCGGTGTTTTCGGGAATTCCTCGA
>CAZKNV010000393.1:0-2495 GCA_964554145.1 uncultured Burkholderiaceae bacterium | reverse complement strand
AACAGGACAGCGATATCGGGCTCGTGCGCGGCGCCGACGCAGCCGGCGTGCGCGTCGCCTGCGGAGCCGGTGAACTGCTGGTCACCGAGTTGCAGCGCGCAGGTGGCAGGCGAGTAACGGCGCGCGAGTTCATTACTGGATTCGCGGTGCAGCCGGGCGACCGTTTCGTCAGCCCTCTGACATTCGCGAGCGAGTGAGCACAGTCGAATCTCCCGCATTGGCCGATGTACTGCGCCATGCGGCCGCAGCATGGCAATTGTTTCGTAGCGGCCGCTCGCTCGATCGCGCGATGGTTGCCTCGCTCGTCGAACGTCCCGAACTTCGCCCGGCGGTGCAGGACGCGGTGTACACCGCGGTTCGACATTTGGCAGCTAGCGAGCGGATCATCGAACGTCTGGCGGCGCGCGCGCCTGCGGCCGATGTGGCAGCACTGCTGGCGGTATCGCTTGCGCAGTTGCAGACCGACCGGCATGCCGAGTACGCAGTGGTCGATCAAGCGGTGGCTGCCGCGCAATCTTCGCGGCAGCCCCTGCCGGCCGCCGGCTTCGTCAATGCTTTGCTGCGAAATTTCCTGCGCCAGCGCGCGAGCTTGCTGGCCGAATTGCAGCGTGACCCGACGGTTCGCTACAACCTTCCTCAATGGTGGATCGAACACCTGCGCCGCGATTACCCCGACGACTGGACCGCCGTTGCCGAATCGCAGCAGCAGCTGCCTCCCTTGATATTGCGCATCAATGCTGCACGCACCACGGCGGATGCTTATCTGGTGCGAGTGGCCGAGCAGAAAATCGCGGCGACCCGGGTCGGCGCGCAGGCGATCTGGATGCATCGACCGCGCCCGGTGGCCGAGATCCCCGGTTTTATTGAGGGCGATGTATCGGTGCAGGATGCCGGCGCGCAGTTGGCGGCACCATGGCTCGATGTGCGGCCCGGCATGCGAGTGCTCGATGCCTGCGCCGCACCGGGAGGCAAGACCGCGCACTTGGCGGAACTCGGTGCCGCCGATTTGACCGCACTTGAAATCGATGATGCACGCGCCGCGCGCATCGCCGACAATTTGCAGCGCACCCATCTGACGGCACGCATCGTCATTGGTGATGCCGCACGGCCGAACACCTGGCGAGCTTCGAGCGACAAGCCGTTTGATCGCATCCTGCTCGATGCGCCCTGCACCGCGTCCGGCATCGTGCGGCGCCATCCGGACATCCCCTGGTTGCGGCGCCCGTCCGATGTTGCGCAATTGACAACGCTGCAAGGCGAATTGCTGGACGCTTTATGGCCGCTGTTAAGCGTGGGTGGTAGGCTGCTCTACGTCGTTTGCTCGCTGTTTCCGGAGGAAGGGCGCGAGCAGATTGCCCGCTTCGTGCAGCGGCACGCTGGGGCGAGTCAACTGCCGTTGCCGGCGGCGCAACTGCTGCCGGTGTCGGTAAGCGCGGCGGCAGCCGCGCCCGCGTGGCACGGCTCGGCGCGGCCGACGCTGCACGACGGCTTTTTCTACGCATTGCTTGAAAAGACCGGATGAAATCGATCGTCGTGCCGAAACTCCGGCTGCCTTTATCAACGTGGCTCGCTTGGCTGGCGATCGGCGCGCTTGCTGCCGTCCCTCTAGTTGCTCAGTCCCAGGAACGGATTGGCGTGATGGCGGCATCGCTGGAGCCAGCGCGCGATGGGCGTGACACAAGCGGCGATGCGCTGCTGCTCAACGCTACCTTCGAGTTTGAATTGCCGCAGGCGCTCGAAGAAGCGGTGCAAAAAGGCATCGCGCTGTATTTCAATATCGAGTTTGAATTGTTTCGCAACCGCTGGTACTGGTTCGATCCGAGAGTAGCGTCAAGTACGTTGACGTACCGGCTCTCGTACAGCCCGTTGACGCGACAATATCGATTGGCCCGCGGCGGGCTTGCGCAATCGTTCGAGTCATTGGAAGAAGTGCTATCGCTGTTAAAAAGCGTTCGTAACTGGAAGGTGGCCGATAAGGGTGTTTTGAATCCGCGCGAGGAATACCATGCGCAGGTTCGTATGCGACTCGACGTCACGCAATTGCCGAAGCCGTTCCAGGTCAACGCGATTACCAGCCGCGAATGGACGCTGGCGTCCGACTGGCGCGAGGTCCCGGTTACTGCGGAACTGATGCGCTAGGTCCACGCACATGTCGCGCGCACTCCGCTATGGTCTGCTCGCCGCTGTTGCGGCAGGCGGCGTGCTGTTGTTCCTGCTGGCGTCGGCCAGCACCAATACCGCGTTTTTCGAACGCAACTATCCGTTGCTGCTGGGCATCAACGGCGTGATCGCGGCGTTGCTGTTCGTGCTGGTACTGGCGCTGATCCGGCGGCTCGTCAAGCGGCTGCGCGCGAAGCAGTTCGGCGCGCGGATGATGCTGCGGTTCACGCTCGCATTCGCGTTGATGGGCGTGCTGCCCGGCGTGCTGATCTATATCGTTTCGACGCAGTTTTTGTCGCGCTCGATCGAATCGTGGTTCGACGTGCGCGTCGATC
>CAZKNV010000392.1:0-2498 GCA_964554145.1 uncultured Burkholderiaceae bacterium | reverse complement strand
TCTTGCCCAGCAACGCATTGCCGCCATAGCCGGAGCCGAACGACCAGATCTCGCGCGTCTGCGGAAAATGAACGATGTACTTGGTCGGATTGCACGGCCAGGGAACATCCTTCTCGCCACGCTTGAGCGGCTTGCCGACCGAATGAACACACGGTAGAAATTCGCCGTCGGCGCCAAGTGCGTCGATGACCGCGCGGCCCATGCGGGTCATGATTCGCATATTGACGACCACGTAGGCGCTATCGGAAATCTCGACGCCGATTTGCGAGATGTGGCTGCCTAACGGACCCATCGAGAACGGAATGACATACATCGTGCGGCCGCGCATCGAGCCGGCAAACAGCTTGTTCAGCGTGCTTCGCATTTCGTCCGGCGCGACCCAGTTGTTGGTCGGGCCGGCGTCGTCTTCGGTTTCGCTGCAGATGTAGGTCTGGTCCTCGACCCGCGCGACATCTGAGGGATCGGACCACGCGAGAAAACTGTTGGGCCGCTTTTGCTGGTTCAGCCGGCGAAACGTGCCGGCGGCGACCAGTTCTTCACACAATCGATCGTATTCCTGCTGCGAACCATCGCACCAGACGACGCGGTCCGGCTGCGTCAGGCGCGCGATCTGATCGACCCATGCCTTGAGCTTCTTGTTCTTGACATACGACGGCGCGGTCGCTGCCACCGAAAGCACTGCGCTCATCACCTGCCTCCTTGATCGTCGTTTCGTCGCTCGCGAAACGCTTCGATTGGCAAACGCCGGGCCGGCGATTCTAGCGGTCTTGCCTTGGCCGTCTTGCGGCAGCGCGGCAGGGGATGTCAGGGTGCCGGCGACCCGGCGCGTCGCAAAAAAGGCCCGAAATACAGGCCGCGGCCTTATTCGACGATGTCGATCTCGACCGCCTGCGGCCCTTTTTGGCCCTGTGTCACCTGATACTCGACTTTCTGGTTTTCCTTCAGTGTGCGGAATCCCTTGGCCTTGATCCCGCTGTAATGCGCGAACAGATCGGCGCCGCCATCATCGGGCTTGATAAAGCCGAAGCCCTTGGTTTCGTTGAACCACTTTACTGTGCCTGTCGGCATTTAAGTAACTCCGAGATTTAAACAACTTCGAAAAACACGGGAAGCGCCCGCGACGCGCAAGCGAAAGCTGTTGGGATTGCGAGGAGGTACTGCGACAGGAACGGTGACGATGCAATGCACCTCACCAGCGAGGCAATGTCTTCCGAATTCATCGAACGAATTGATGGAGCGAATCCTGGAGCGTAGTCGACTGCGTTTTGACGCTACACCAGCGTTGGTGAAAAAGCTAGGGACGCGACCTCACAAGATCACAGGGTCCACGGGCGCGCCAGATCGGCAGGCAGCAGCGAGTACTGGGCCACATCGAAACGCGCCTCGCCGTGCACGATGCCGTGCCGCAGCACGCCTTCAAAGCTCGCACCAGCACGCTCGGCTGCGCGGCGGCTCGAGCTGTTGTCGAGTCGAATGCGCATCGTTGCACGCACCAGTTTGAGCTCGTTAAACGCGAACGCCGCAATGGCGCGAATCGCAGTGCTGGCAACGCCGCGGCCGCGCGCTTTCGTGCGCACCCAATAGCCGAGCTCGGCTTCGCGCTTGCCGTAGAGCAGTACATCGTGCAGTCCGGCGCCGCCGAGAAGCGCGCCGTCGGCCTTGCTTCTTATCAGCATCGGAAACGCGGTCTGACCGCTCCACATCTGATCGGCTTCTGCGAACCAGCGCTCGACGTCTGCGCTGCCGTAGTCGGCGTGACACCACGGCATCCAGCGCACCAACGTGGCTTTAGATTCGAGAACGGCTTGCAGGTATTCGTCACCGTCAGGCTTGGCGGCGGCGACCAGCGGCGTCAGTTCGACTTCCGCTGTCACTCAAAGCTCCTGTCTGGCTTAGCTTGCACGATGCGCTTCCATCCACTTTTGCCAATACCGATACATTGCTCCGACGGTCAGCAATAGCGCAAGCAGACGAATCGTGTGAAACGCTGTCACGATCGGCACACCGAGTTGCAGCGCCTGCGCGGTCAGCGCCATTTCGCCGATACCGCCGGGCGTAGTGGCAATCGTTGCTGTCGGCCACGGCAAGCCGGAGCCTCTGGCAAGCAAAGCGCCAAAGCCCGCTGCCAGCAGCATATAAAGCAATGTAATCGCGGCGACCGCCGACAGAAAGCGCGGCGCGGCCCGAAAAAATTCAGGCGTGAAGCGCGATCCGAGCGAAATGCCGATCAACAGCTGGCCGGCGTTGATCACCACTACGGGCAAGCTTGAAAAGCTGTGGCCGGTGGCAGTAATCAGCGCTGCTGCCAGCAACGGGCCGATCATCCAGCTATTGGGCGACTTCACGCGCTCCATGACCGCCACTGCGCCGGCCGTCAGTGCCATCAATACGATAAAGCCGGTCCACGAAAACGTCCTGGCCAGCGGCGTATAGGGATCGAGCCCGTGGACGTTCATTGCATTGAATGCGAAGGGCACGATCAGCACCACCAGCATGAT
>CAZKNV010000391.1:0-2501 GCA_964554145.1 uncultured Burkholderiaceae bacterium | reverse complement strand
AAAGAAGCCGCAGCCAAAGAAGCCGCAGCCAAAGAAGCCGCAGCCAAAGAAGCCGTAGCCAAAGAAGCCGCAGCCAAAGAAGCCGTAGCCAAAGAAGCCGCAGCCAAAGAAGCCGCGAGGATCGAAACCCAGCGCAAGGCTGCGGCGGAGGCTCAGTTAAAGCGCCTGCTTGCACAGGCCGGCCCGTCGGCGAACACGGCCGGTGCGGCGGGCAGAGGACTATCGAATGCCTATGAGGCACAGATCGTCGGCTGCATCCGCCCGCATATCGTGTTCAACGTTTCCGATGCGATCCAGCCGCGGCAGTACGTTGCCGAGTTTGAAGTCATGCTATTGCCCACCGGCGAACAAACCGGGGCGCCCAAGCTGCTCAAGGGAAGCGGCTTGTCTGCGTATGACCAGGCGGTCGAACGCGCCATACGCCGCTGCGATCCGTTCCCGCCGCCGAAGGAGGGAACGATGCCGCGTTCGGTGCGTCTGTCGTTCGATCCCGTGGAAACGCGGTAACTCGATAACCCTTACTTCGTGGCTGCGCGTTTAAGCAAACCGGTGCCGCGCTTCCCGATTGCGCTGTCTATACTTAATTCAATGTTAGAAGAACCTATTCATCCCGCCTCTTCCGTACGCCGCGCCGTTTGCGCAGCGGTTGTTCTTGCACCGTTCCCCGTTGCCTCGCTCGCGCAGCTGCGCGTCGAGATCACGGGCGTCGGCAGCCAGCAGTTCCCGATCGCGATCGCGAATTTCGCGCGCGATGGTCAGGTGCCCACCGAGATCGATTCGATCATTCGCGCCGATCTCGCGCGCAGTGGATTGTTTCGGATCGTCAATGCTGGCAACCAGGCGATCGCCGAAAACGCCACGGTCAGCTTGCCGGACTGGAAGGGCCGCGGCGCCGATGCGCTGGTCATCGGCACCGCTGCACGCCAGGCCGACGGCCGCTTCGATGTACGGTATCGGCTGCTGGATACGGTCAAGCAGGCGCAGCTGGACGGGCTTTCGTATGTCAGCACGACGGCAGACTTGCGCCTGACCGCACACCGGATCGCCGATCGTATCTACGAAAAAATCACCGGCGAGCGCGGCGTGTTCGCGACCCGCATCGCCTACATCGTGCAGACCTCGCCCAAGTCGTGGGAGCTGCACATCGCAGATGCCGACGGCGCCAATCCGCAGGCGGCACTGCGTTCCCGCGAGCCGATCATCTCTCCTGCATGGTCGCCGGACGGCACACGCCTTGCTTACGTTTCTTTCGAATCGGGCAAGCCGGTCGTGTATGTGCACTCGGTAGGGAGTGGGGAGCGGCGTGCCGTTGCCAATTTTCGTGGCTCGAACAGTGCACCGGGGTGGTCGCCGGATGGCCGGTCGCTGGCAGTTACGCTAACGCGCGAGGGGAACTCCCAGATTTTTTTGATGAACGCAGATGGTTCCAATGTGCGGCGGCTTACGACCTCGTCGGGCATCGACACCGAGCCCGCATTTGCCGTCGATGGCGGATCGATTTTCTTCACATCCGATCGCGGCGGCGGCCCGCAAATTTACCGAATGCCGGTCACCGGCGGCGGCGCACAGCGTGTCACCTTCAATGGCGATTACAACATCAGTGCGCGCGTGAGTCCCGATGGAAAGCAATTGGCGTACATCGGGCGCCGTGGCGGTCGTCTGCAGGTTTATGTGCTTGACCTCGCCAGCGGCCAGGAAGTAGCGGTCACGGATACGACGAGTGATGAATCGCCGAGTTTTGCGCCCAATGGCCGGCTTCTGCTGTATGCGACCGAGGTCAATGGGCGCGGCATCCTTGCATCGGCATCGACTGATGGTCGCGTGCGCACGCGGCTGTCGGGTCCGAGCGGTGACATCCGCGAACCGACCTGGGGCCCGTTTATCAAGTGAAGAGCAACAACCGTATCAAGTGAACAGGAGCAAACCTATGACATCTGCCAAATTCTCCCGCGGCGCGCTTGCCGCCGCCGCCTTCGCCTTTATGCTGGCCGGCTGCTCGTCGGTCGATCTTGAGGATCCGAAGCCTGCGCCTATCGTTGACGCGACCGCGAGCACGGGCACAACGACCGGTCCCGATCCGCGCGCAGTGGCGCCGGTCGACGCGCAGGCCGGGCGTGGTCTCGATCCGTTTAACGACCCCAACAATCCGTTATCCAAACGCAGCGTGTTCTTCGACTTCGACAGCTTCGTCGTCAAGAGCGAATACCAGCCGGTGGTGCAAACGCACGGCCAGTACCTGGGCACCAATAAGCAGCGCCGTGTGGTCGTCGAAGGTCACACCGACGAGCGCGGCGGGCGCGAATACAACCTGGCGCTGGGGCAAAAGCGCGCCGAGGCGGTCAAGCAGCGATTGATGTTGCTGGGCGTGACCGACCCGCAAGTCGAGACCGTCAGCTTCGGCGAAGAAAAGCCGCGCGGAGCCGGATCCAGTGAGGACGCGTGGGCACAGAATCGGCGGGCTGATTTAAATTACCGTTAGCGGTTAGAAGGACAAGCTTGGG
>CAZKNV010000390.1:0-2503 GCA_964554145.1 uncultured Burkholderiaceae bacterium | reverse complement strand
GCACCGGAGTTGCTGCCAGGCGCTTCGAGTCCATGCATAAATCCAGAATTGCATCCGCCCGCTTCTGCGGAAATACACGCGCGAGATTCGTCTTGAACTTCTCTACCAGCAGCGGCATGCCTTCCTTGCGGCGTCGCTTGTGGCCGATCGGATACGCGACGACGATTTCCTTCAGTTTTTTGCCGTCATTGAATTCAACCGTCAGCGCATTCGCGATCGAGCGCTTGTTCGGATCGAAATAGTCCTTGGTGAACTGTTTGTCTTCGACGCAAAAAATCCTGTCGCGCAGCGCATCGATGCGCGGATCGGACGCGACATCGTCTTCGTAGTCCTCTGCAGTCAAGCGGCCGAAGATCAGCGGTACTGCGACCATGTACTGAATGCAGTGGTCGCGGTCGGCCGGATTATTCAGCGGACCCTTCTTGTCGATGATGCGGATGCAGGCTTCATGCGTGCGAATCGTGATCTTGCTGATGTCGTCGGCGGTCCTGCCGAGCTTTTTTAGCTGTCCATGCAATGTCATCGCTGCCTCGACCGCGGTCTGCGAGTGAAACTCCGCCGGAAACGAAATCTTGAACAGCACGTGCTCCATCACGTACGAGCCGTATGCGCGCTGAAACTTGAACTCGCTGCCCTTGAACAGCACGTCGTAAAAACCCCATGTCTTCGCCGACAGCACTGACGGATAACCCATCTCTCCGGTCTTCGCGATCAGCGCGAGGCGCACGCCGCGCGAGGTCGCATCGCCCGCAGCCCAGCTCTTGCGCGAGCCGGTATTCGGCGAATGGCGATAGGTGCGCAGCGCTTGACCGTCGACCCACGCCAGCGACACCGCATTGATGATCTCGTCACGCGACAGGCCGAGCAACTGCGCAACCACTGCGGTCGATGCCACCTTGACCAGCACCACGTGATCGAGCCCGACCCTGTTGAACGAGTTTTCAAGCGCGATGCACCCTTGAATCTCGTGTGCCTTGATCATCGCGGTCAGTACGTCATTGACCGTTAGCGGCGTTTTGCCTGCAGCGATTGCGTTGCGCGACAGCCAGTCTGCGGTGGCAAGAATGCCGCCCAGGTTGTCCGAGGGATGGCCCCATTCGGCCGCGAGCCACGTGTCGTTAAAGTCGAGCCAGCGAATCATGGCGCCGATATCGAATGCGGCTTTGACCGGATCGAGCTGGAATTGCGTTCCGGGAACCTTCGCGCCGTTCGGAACCACGGTGCCTTGCACGATCGGCCCGAGCATCTTGGTGCACGCCGGATACTCGAGCGCTTCGAATCCGCATCCCAGCGTGTCCATCAGGCAGTAGCGCGCCGTCTCGTACGCTTCCCTGTTCTTGATCTTGTACTTGGTGACGTAGTCGACGATGTCGACCAGCACCTTGTCGGGTTTCGGACGAACGTTGCTGACCTTGCTACTCATTACAGTCGTTCCATTACTTCTTGGATTGCTTCTTGCTGTCGGCGCGGTCGGACTTGAGCCTGCACGTGATCGGCTCGCTGAGTAACGACTCGAACGTGAGCTGACCTTCATCGCCCTTGCTATGCCAGACCACTTTGCCATCCTTGCTCGCATAGCGAGCGCCCGAAGCGGCCGGTGTGGCCAGGAGTTCGACCCGACTGCCTATGTACGTAATCTGGGCATCACTGCCCGGCAGTCGCGGGTGTGCGTTGAAACGCAGCAGGCGCCCGTTCTCACAAAGCCACTCGGTAGTAAAGCTGCGCGTCGACGCCGTGTTGCTGGCGTCCGCTACCGGGAGAATGAGCCAAAGCAGAAACGCCGGTGCGTGCAGTCGCAATGCTGTTTTCATGCCGCCTCCTCGATCACGCGCGATTCATTTTCGTTTCTCAATCGGCACGAATTCCAGATCTTCGGGCCCGACGTAATTCGCGCTCGGACGGATGATCTTGTTATCGATGCGTTGTTCGATCACGTGCGCGCTCCAGCCGCTGGTGCGCGAGATGACGAACAGCGGCGTAAACATCGCGGTCGGCACGCCCATCGTGTGATAGCTGGTCGCGCTGTACCAGTCGAGGTTCGGAAACATCTTCTTCTCGCGCATCATCACCTGCTCGACCCGAGCCGAGATGTCGAACAGCTTCATGTTGCCGGCTTCGGCCGACAATTCGCGCGCCACTTCCTTGATCACTTCGTTACGCGGGTCGGCAATCGTGTAAACAGGATGGCCGAAGCCGATGATCACCTGCTTGTCGGCGACGCGCTTGGCGATGTCTGCTTCGGCATCGTCGGGGTTGTCATAGCGGCCGATCGTGTCGAACGCAAATTCGTTGGCCCCGCCGTGCTTCGGGCCCTTCAGCGCGCCGATCGCCGCTGTGATTGCGGAATACATGTCGCTGCCGGTACCGGCCACCACGCGCGCAGTGAACGTCGAGGCATTGAACTCGTGCTCCGCGTACAGATTGAGCGATGTGTGCATCGAGCGCGCCCACAAATCAGACGGCGTATGCCCGTGCAGCAGATGCAGAAAATGGCCGCCGATCG
>CAZKNV010000389.1:0-2505 GCA_964554145.1 uncultured Burkholderiaceae bacterium | reverse complement strand
CGACAAAAACAATCCATAACAAGCCATCACCGCCGCGACGTCGAAGCGACCGAAAAAAATCGCCGATGAGCGGATGCCGAGACGCAGGTCGTCATTGCGATCGACCATTGCGTACTCGGTGTCATAGGCCACGACCCAGAACGCGTTCGCCAGGAACAGCAGCCAGCCAATCTTCGGCACCTCGCCCAGCACCGCAGCAAATGCCATCGGAATTCCGAATGAGAATGCGATGCCGAGGTACAGCTGCGGGACCGGAAAAAATCGCTTGGCAAGCGGATAAGTCGCCGCAATCACGACCGCCACGATCGCCAGCCGCAGCGCCGCGTCATTCAACAACAGCAGCAGCAGTCCGGCGGCGGCGGCCAGAGAAGCGGCGACGGCGAGCGCTTCGCGCCGACTTACCAGCCCGCGCGCAACCACCCGGTCGGCGGTGCGCTCCACTTGTGCGTCGTACCGGGCGTCGGCCGCATCGTTGATCGCGCAGCCGGCAGACCGCATCAAAAAAGTGCCGCCGATAAAAACGGCCAGCAGCACCGCGTCCGGCGGACCCTCGGCTGCAATCCACAGTGCGGTCAACGTCGGCCATAGCAGCAGCAGAGTTCCGACCGGCTTGTCGAGCCGGGTCAGACTGGCATAGAGCGGGAGTCGGGCCGCCACGGAAATCATTCTGCGAACTTTACGTTGAACAAATACGCGTTGGGGAAAACGTGGAGGCCAATATTCGTTTACCTTTTGCGCTGTGCCGGTAGCGCGGCTATCGTAACAACCGCGTTATTTTTGGCTGACACCATGTCGCCTGCCACACTGACTTGACAACAACTCAGGAGACTCCATGCTTCGCAGATCACTGATTTCCGCCGCGCTGGCTTCAACGCTCGCAATCGGCTATTTAACCCCGGCACTCGCTCAGACCGAGATTCAATGGTGGCATTCAATGGGCGGCAATCTCGGCGAATGGGTCAACGATCAGGCCAAGGGATTCAACGAAAGCCAAAAGGAATACAAGGTCGTGCCGGTGTTCAAGGGCAGCTACGACGAGTCGATGACCGCCGCGATCGCCGCCTTTCGCGCCGGCAACGCGCCACACATTCTGCAGGTGTTCGAAGTCGGCACCGCGACGATGATGGCGTCCAAGGGTGCGATCAAGCCGGTGCACGATCTGATGAAGGAAGCCGGCTACAAATTTGACCCGGCCTTGTACGTGCCCGCAGTCGCGGGTTATTACACCGCGCCGAACGGCCAGATGCTCAGCCTGCCGTTTAACAGCTCGACCACAGTGTTCCACTACAACAAGGACGCGTTCAAGACGGCCGGGCTTGATCCCGAGAATCCACCGAAAACCTGGCCCGAAGTCGTGCTGGCCGCAGCGAAGCTGAAAGCCTCCGGCCATAAATGCCCCTACACGACCAGCTGGGTCAGCTGGACGCAGCTCGAAAGTTTCTCGGCCTGGCACAACACCGAGTTCTCCACTTTGCGCAATGGCTTCGGCGGCATGGGAACACGGCTCGCATTCAACACGCCGCTGCACGTGCGCCACATTGAAAACCTGGCCAACATGTCCAAGCAAGGCTTGTTTGTTTACAAAGGCCGGGGCAACACTGCGGATTCGGTGTTCGTCTCCGGCGAATGCGCCATGACGACCGGCTCCTCGGCGCTTTACGGCAACATCAAGAAGAACGCCAAATTCGCTTCCGGCATCTCGACCCTGCCGTACTACCCGGACGTGGTCGGGGCGCCGCAAAACACGGTGATCGGCGGCGCCAGTTTATGGGTGATGTCGGGCAAGAAACCGACTGAATACAAGGGCGTGGCGGCATTTTTCGATTATCTGTCCAAGCCGGATGTGCAGTCAGCGAGTCATCAACGCACCGGCTATCTGCCGATTACGATGGCCGCCTACGACATGACGGATAAAGGCGGTTTTTACAAGCAGAACCCGGGCACCGATGTTTCCGTCACGCAGATGATTCGCAAGACCACCGATAAGTCGCGCGGTATCCGTCTCGGCAACTTCGTCCAGATCCGTACGATCGTCGATGAGGAGCTGGAGGGGGTATGGTCGGGCAAGAAAAGCGCGAAAGAAGCGCTCGACACGGCGGTCAAGCGCGGCAATGAACAGTTGGAGCGGTTTCAGAGAGCTAACAAGGGCTGACGCCGTCGCGGCTGAAACCGCCTCACCTTTCAGGCCGACGCTCTATTTCGAGTGCTCGGCCTTTTCTTCGATCTCGGTAATGTCCCCTTCGGTAAACAGATAAGTCCGAAGGTGCTTTTCGAAGACGGGGCTGACGCGGCGCAGATATTCGAGTCCCATTGATGCGTGCTCGATCTCTTCGTCGCGATTGTGTTCGAGGATGCGCCGCAGCTGCTGATCCGTCGTGGCCTGGGCGCGCTGGTTGTACCAATCGACCGCCTCGAGTTCCTCTTGCACTGATTTGACGGCGCGCGAGAAGTTCAGCGCCGCCTCGCTCATCTTGTGGTAATCCTCATGCCACTCTGCACTCGTTG
>CAZKNV010000388.1:0-2510 GCA_964554145.1 uncultured Burkholderiaceae bacterium | reverse complement strand
GCTGCGCCGCAAGTTATCGAACACCTTCCACTGCGACAGCATCGACAGCGGATTGAGGACTCTGCGCCCGTCGAGCGCAGGCACGCGCCGCCGCAGCCAACCCGTCAGTTGCCAGTCGCCGCGGATCCAGCGATGGCGGCGCGCTACGTCGGCGCTGTAGCGCCGCGGAAATTCTTCGTACAGCTGAACGTCGCTTAGCAGCCCGGAGCGCGCGTAGCAGCCTTCAAGCAGGTCGTGGCTCAGGATGCGGTTCTCGGGAAAACGGTCGGCCAGCGCGGCCTCAAAGGCATCGACGTCGTAAATGCCCTTGCCGATAAATGACCCTTCACCGAACACGTCCTGATACACGTCGGACACGGTGCGCGTATACGGGTCGAGACCGGGTTCGCCGGCGGTGAGCCGCGCGTAATGCGACCTGCGAGTACCCGGCAGACTTACCGCGACTCTCGGCTGCAAGATGCCGTAGCCCGCCGTTACGATGCGCCGGCCCGCGTCCCGCCGGGCACGATCGAAACGCGGCCGATTGAGTGGATGCGCCATCGCGCCGATCAATTGGCGCGCAGAATCGCGCGGCAACTGCGTATCGGTGTCGAGCGTGATCACGTACTTCACGCGAGACAGGGCCTCCGTGGCACCGACGATCAACGAAAATCCGTCACCCGGGTTGCCGCGCAGCAGCGCGTTCAAATCACCCAGCTTGCCGCGCTTGCGCTCATGACCCATCCACGTGCGTTGCTGCGGATTCCAGCGGCGCGGACGGTGCAGCAAGTAAAACGGATCACCGCCGGTATCTTCGGGCTGTGCCGAAGCCTGCTCGGCGGGCCGATAAGTGCGATTGAGGTCATCGATCCTGGTTCGCGCCAGTTCGAGCAGCGGCACATCGGTGGGCAATGATTCGGCTGCAGCGTCGGGAAAATCGGTCAGCAGCGCAAAGTGCAGATGCGGGTCGCGATTGGCGAGGAAGCCAACCTCGAGCGCTTCGATCAGATTCTCGACATTGCGCGCGTCCGTCAGCATCGTCGGTACGACCACCAGGGTGCGCGCTTCCGGTGCGATGCCGT
Source organism: uncultured Burkholderiaceae bacterium (assembly GCA_964554145.1). GTDB lineage: Bacteria > Pseudomonadota > Gammaproteobacteria > Burkholderiales > Burkholderiaceae_F > JACCZX01. The sequence goes on along the minus strand of CAZKNV010000388.1, from coordinate 1,449 downwards.
TCGCGTAGTCCATGCGCGGAAGCGAGCGCGGGGATACCAGCAAAGTGATAAGCCAGTTGACGATCGCCACCGCCAGTTGACTGGTTGCGAACAGCGACAGCACGATGGCAAGCGCCAGCAGCCCGACCGATGCCCCGGCTGTATACGCTTGCGCCGCAAGGCCCGCGGTCAGCGCGCCGGTAATCATCGCGATGGCGCCGAGATAAACGGGAAGCGGATGCTGTTGTCCGGCTTTGTACAGCGCTTCGAGCGGCGAGCGCCTGACCTCGGCGGCCTGTTCGAGTTGTGCCCGCCCCTGATCGACTAAATAGAAACCGACATGTGCGGCGCGTTGGTCGACGGCTGCGGCGTCGTCTGCTTGACCCACCGCGCGGACCGCCGCGCCCGCACGCGCCAGCTCGATCGCCTTGGTGGCAACTTCGTCCTCCGATAACCGGCTGCGCTTGGCGATCTTTTCAGTGGCGTGACGATAGCGGTCACGAGTTGCGAACTCCATCGCAGCGTGCACCCCTGCCGGATCGTCGCGCAAGATCTTCTCGACCACGCTCATCTGTTCGACGAACTCGCGCCAGTCGATCGAGCTCAGCAATCGCAGGCTGCCGATACTGTTGCTGATCGAAACCTGGTGCGACGCCTGCAGTTGTGCTTCCAGTTGCACCAGCTGCTCGATCGTCAGATGCGATTCGGCGAGTTGCTGCTCAATCCACGTCAGCGCCAGCGCCAGCGACGGACTCTGCCCCTGCAAGCGGCGCGTTAGTTCCGCCACGAACGCGCTGCCCATCGGCGGTGACGATCGCGCCATATCGGCGATCACCAGGATCAGGCTTTTTGGATCGCGCTCGGCGATGTCCATCATCTGATCGGCCCAGACGTTCGCAGTGTCGTGATCGGCGAGCGCGGCCGCCATGCGTACGCCAACGCGCCGCAGGTTTTCGATCAGCGCCAGCCGCAACATGATCGGGATCGCCCACAGCTCGCCGAGCTTCAGCGGAGTCACGGTCTGGTAGGCGGCCACAAAACGGCTCAGCCGCTGCGCGTCGACCAGGCCATCGCCGTGCGAGATGGTCTCGAGCGCAACGTCGTACACGCGCGGCAGCCCCGCCGATGGACCGCTCGCCAGGCGCGGCAACTCGCGGCTGTAGCCGCGCGGCAGATGCCTTTTCGCGGTGGCGATCTGCTCTTCGATCAGATGGAAGTTGTCAACCAGCCATTCGCCAGCCGGGGTTATGCGCTGATTGCCCGATATGGACGCGCTCAGCAGATCGCACACTCCGAGCAACGTGTTTTCGTTGGCTGCCAGGCGCGCCAGCAAAGGGTCGCGCGTGCGTCGCGACGTTATCTTGTGCGTGGCCGCGAGCGTCCTGCCGTACTGCTCCATCTGATCGGCGCTGAACAACTCCGCGCGCAACGGAGCTTCTTCAACCGATGATGTAAGCGACCAGGCGCCGG
>CAZKNV010000387.1:0-2514 GCA_964554145.1 uncultured Burkholderiaceae bacterium | reverse complement strand
CGGGTCCGGCACCGTGTCGTACCGAATGTCGTTCTTACCGTGCCAACACAGCGCCTTCATGCCGTTTACTCATCGTTGAACCGAGGAGCGACACAGCAAGCAATGATCCCGTCTGCACTGCAGCTTCTTCAGCAGTTGCGCCAGCGGTTAGAAAGCATGTCTTGCATGGCGCGTTAGCCAATCCTCGTGAATATCACTGCCACCCCCGCGATAAAGGCAGCCACAACGGCTATCCAGCAACTGATGTAGGCCACTCGAGCGCTGCGTCGCGCCGCGCGGGCCGATAACTCAGCAGAACTGGTCGCGCGCTCGCGAACATCTTGCCGATTTAGTCTTTCCGCGATCCTCAGCTCTTCACGCTCAATGTATCGGATTGCGGTCCGAATCGACTGCGCATCGTTCCCTAACGCGCCGCTTGCGAGAGCCTCATTGACGGCATTAAGCCCACCGTGCTGGCGGGCCCAAGCCTCAACGTCCGAGATCGTCTCGAATGAAATCATGCATGCTTATACGGCCTGTCGCTCGCTGCCGGCGCTTTCGTCACGAAGACGATGTCGTTTACTGCGGTGAGCGGCGGCTGAACATCGGCCAAGTACCGCTTCACTGCGTTGTCGAGTGGAGCGAGCGTTAAACCGCGTTCGCTGTGCAGTGCCGAGTAACGCGGGCGCAGCGCGATTTGTCCCAGCATAACGCCGGGCACCGGATCAACCAATCCCGGGTTCAGTCCAGCCGCCTCAGCCACCATTTGCGCAAATCCCGCCCAGCTGATCGCGCCGCGATTGGCAAGGTGCCACAGTCCACGTTCACCGTCGATCAGCAAATTCAGTGCGGCCTGCACCAGGTCGGGCACGTAGGTCGGTGACACCCACTGATCGATGGCGGCCCGCCAGCGCTCGCCCCTTCGTAACGCGTACATCGCGCGTGCAACGAAGTTATAGCCATCCCATGGTCCGAAGAACGCCGCGGTTCGGATGACAAGAGCGTCGGGTGCCAGCTTCAGCACACGGCGCTCGGCTTCGAGCTTGCTGCGGCCGTATGCATTCAACGGTCGCGGTGAATCACTTTCCACATAAGGCGATGGTTTTCCGCCATCGAACACGAGATCGCTTGAAAAGCTCAGGAGCCGTACATCCTGCTTCGCGCATGTTCTTGCGAGAATCGTCGGACCCACTACGTTCTCGCGCCACTGACGCGGTTCATGCTCTGCGTCGTCAACCCGCACAAAGCCGGCGGTATTGATGACGGCCCACGGCTTCCATTGCTCAAGCGCGGCGTCGACCGATTCTTGCGATGCGATGTCGAGCTCGCCGCGCGTCAACAACCGAATCGGCAAGCCACGCACGTCACAAAAACGTGCAAAAGCTCGGCCCAGTGTTCCTTTCGCTCCCGTGATCAATAGCGGACGCCCTGCCGCCGGCAGTGCTGTCACCTCGCCGTGAGGCGGATAGGTCAGCCGCACCTGTCGTTGCCACCATCCAGCTCCAGATAATGTCGGATGATTCGGCGGCGTGCCGTTGGCAAGTTGAGTTGCCAGTGTGCCCAACGCCGTTTTGCGAGGTGTTCCGCAGCTAACGTCCCACAGACCGGCTTCATAGTGACCCGCATCACACGTCACCAGAGAATTCCAGTCGACGGTGCCGAATGTCGCCCACGCGGTGACAGCGCGCACGTCGACGTGGTCCGATCGCAGCTTCTCGGCCGACCGCCAGGCTTGATACAACCAGCGCAACTGCTCATCACGCGTGCAGCCCATGTGCACTTCAGTAACCGCTATAGGACGTCGGTAGCGTTCGCTGGCCTCGCGCAGTCGCACCTCGAACCCGCCGATTAGCGGTCCCAGCACGCGCACGCTTTCGACGTCAACGTACTGATCGCGCCCATTGTGGTAGCGCCATTCAGGCGGATACAACGAAACGCGGTCGTCCAGAAATCGTTCGCTTGTGACGTAAAAGTTAATGCCGACGATGTCGGGCGCGCACGGCTGCTCAACGAGTCCGAACAATTCGCGCTCGCTGGCTCCGTTGTCGAGCAAATACCTCCATAGCGGATGGGCCGGTGTCACATGTCCTGTTAACAAGTCGAACGAAAGCCAGCGGCGCGAATTTTCGAAATCGGCCTGGTAACGAAGGCGCGCTGGCGTGGTCGTGTGACCCAGGTCGTCGGTTTGGATCAACCGCGCCCCGGAGTTGACCTTGCGAATCTCTCGCATCGCCAGGACGGTGCCCAACACCTGGTGCATCAACGCGCGCACGAAGCTGCGATCGTCACGGCAATGCGGATACCAGAAGCCATACAACGCACTAAAGCGCGCGGTGGTTACCGGTTCATTGACAGGCGTGTAAGCGTCAATATGCGGATAACGCTCGGCGACCGCACGTGCGTATTCCGCCAAACGCGTCGGGAACAGAGAATCGAGTAAGTTGGTGTAGCGCGGTCCGCTGCCATGGTGAATCAGACCTGCGATAGGCGCGATCTTCAGCTCACGCAGCCGATCGAGCCGGAGATCGCTCCAAC
>CAZKNV010000386.1:0-2527 GCA_964554145.1 uncultured Burkholderiaceae bacterium | reverse complement strand
GAGCGAGTACATGGAAAAGCATTCGGTCGCGCGCATGATCGGCGCGCCGCCGGGGTACGTCGGCTACGACGAAGGCGGAGCGCTCACAGAGGCGGTGCGCCGCAAGCCGTATGCAGTGATTTTGTTCGATGAAGTGGAAAAAGCGCATCCGGATGTTTTCGGTGTCCTGCTGCAAGTGCTCGACGACGGCCGCATGACCGACGGCCAGGGGCGCACCGTTGACTTCAAGAACACCGTGATAGTGATGACGTCAAACCTTGGTTCGCACGAGATTCAGCGCATGTCGGGCCAGGAACCTATCATCATCAAACAGGCCGTGATGGCAGAAGTCCGTCAGCACTTCCGGCCGGAGTTCGTAAACCGCATCGACGAAATCGTCGTCTTCGACGCGCTCGATTCAAAACAGATTCAGGCGATCGCTCGCATTCAACTGCAGCGGCTCGAACAACGGCTGGCAGCACAGGAGATGAAGCTGGTCGTCAGCGAGGCTGCGCTGGCGGAGATCGGCAAGGCGGGCTTCGATCCGCTATACGGTGCGCGGCCTTTAAAGCGTGCGATTCAGCAGGAGATCGAAAACCCGGTGGCAAAGCTGGTGCTCGAGGGCCGCTTCGGTCCGAAGGATGTGATTCCCGTCGATTTCAAGAACGGAAAGTTTACGTTCGATCGCATCGTGCACTAGAACGTCGCGTTTAGATAACTTCTTGGCTAAACTATTGTCATGATTCGAACGCAAATCAGCCTGACGGAAGACGAATACAACGCTGCCAAACGTGAGGCGGAGCGGCTCGGCATTTCGTTGACGGAGCTGCTGCGCCGCTCGTTGCGCGCGATCATTCCGGCTAATGAATCGAAACCGTGGATGCGTTACGCCGGAATGATCGAATCGGGCGACTCCCGATCGAGCCAGCACATCGATGATGTGATCTATGGTCAAAAGGATTAAGGCCTACGTCGATACATCGGCCCTTATTTGCAATGATCGAGGATGTGGCTCCGCTGCAAATAGCTTCAGTAGGGCTGGCAGAGCAGGCCGGCGTAACCCGCTTGCTGCGCAGATTTTCAGATGGCAAGGTGCTGGTTGGCCTAACCGGTGTATCGCTCGTCGTCAATGAACACTGAATCGCCATTGCCGTGCTTCAGATGCGTTCTGGATTTGCTAAACGGTCCGCCTCGGCTGCAGCACTAATTCATTTGCCAAGAATGCCGGCTGCGGCGTTCACCGCGGCGGGATCGACGTCGAGCTCTCCGGCTGCATTAAGAATCTCCTTCCAGGTTGTCGCATCAACCGGAACACCGCGCGCGGTGCGATGCGCACGCGCCTCGCGTTCGGGTTCGCCGGCGATGCGAACCGGGCCGAATCCTTCACGTGGCGGCGATGCCTTGACCCAGTCGATAAAGGCGAGCGTCTCGCGCTCGAACGCTGCGCGATCTGCCAATGCAGCGGGGTCGATCAACACAGTGAGCATGCCGTTCAGGATGCGCCGCTGCGAGTCGTCCTCCGAGCGCTGTGTCATACCCGCCGCCAGCGCGCCGCCGAGCAGCTCGCATAGCAGCGCCAGGCCATAGCCCTTGTGCTGGCCAAAGGCGAGGATCGCTCCGAATGGCGGGTTGACTGCATAGCGCGGCTCGCACGTCGGGCGGCCCTGGTCGTCGAGCAGGCAGTCAGGCGGCACGAGTTCTCCCTTGTTGAACGCCACGCGGGTCTTGCCCTGTGCCAGCACGCTGGTCGCGAAGTCGACGATCACCGGCTCGCGGCCCGCGAGCGGAATGCCCGCGGCGAACGGGTTGGTACCGAAGCGCGCATCGGCGCCGCCGTAGGGTGCGACGATGTTGCGCGCAATGACGTTGACGAAGTGCAGCGAGACCAGCCCCGCCCGCGTGGCCTGCTCGGCCCACGCGCCGATGCGGCCCAGGTGATGCGAATTGCCCAGCGCGACGATGCAACTGCCATGCTGTTGCGCGCGCGCGATGCCAAGCTCCATGGCTTCACGGCCGATGATCTGGCCGAATCCCGCGCCACCGTCGAGGCGCAGCATTGCACCGGCATCGAGCACCGTTCGTACGTGCTGGTTGGGCACCAGGCCGCCCTGCCGGTACGCCTCGACGTAGCGCGGCAGTATGCCGATCCCGTGCGAGTCGTGGCCGGTGAGGTTCGCCTCGATCAAATTGCCGGCGACGGCGTCGACTTCGGCCTCATCGCTTCCGAACCCGCGCACCAGCAGGCGCATCGCTGTGTGAAGGCAGGTGACGTCGATCGTGTGCAAGTCGCTCATCCGTGGGTTGAAGTTGATTGGGGCGGCGCGCGATCGTAGACTGGATTCGCAACTGCCAGACCAGCAACTACCGGATCAAACTACATGGAGGAGACATGATCAACCATCGACGCATCATCATGCACGGCGTAGCCGCAGTGGTCGTTACGCTCGCGGTCGGTCCCGGCACTGCGCAGACGCCTGCGTCGAACTGGCCGAACAAGCCGATCCGCTACATCGTGCCATTCGCACCCGGTGGAACGACCGACATCCTG
>CAZKNV010000385.1:0-2529 GCA_964554145.1 uncultured Burkholderiaceae bacterium | reverse complement strand
CTTGCGTGAACTCTAACAGGTGGCGCGCTTCGAACTGCGTGCGAGCGGCCAAACCATTGTCGGCGGCGGCATTTCGCGCACGCTCGACCAAGGATGCGCTGCCTTCGAAGCCGATCACTGTCCGTGCCCGTGTTGCCAGCGGCAACGTGAAGTTGCCAAGGCCGCAGAAGAAATCAGCGACGACGTCGTTCGATGCCGGCGCCAGCAGCCGCAACGCGCGCGACACGAGCACTTCATTGATTCGGTGATTGACCTGCGTGAAGTCGGTCGGCAAGAACGGCAGGTCAATGCCGAATTCCGGCAGCGACAGTTCAAGCCGTTGCGGCTGATCGTCATCGAGCGGCGCGGCCGAATCCGGCCCCGCCGCTTGCAGCCAGATGCCGACCTCATGCGCCTGTCCGAATTCGCGCAGCAATGCGCGATCTGCGACGGTTGGCTCCTGCAGCACTCGAAACACCAGCACGACCGCATTTAGACCTGCGTTATTGCCCACTGCCAGTTCAATTTGCGGCAACCGTTCACGCAGGCTCAGCGAGGAAACAAGTTCGCGCAGCGGCAGCAGAAGGTCACTGACTGCTTTCGGCACAACTTCGCATTGGCGAATGTCGGCAACGTAACTGCTCGCGCGCTCGTGAAAGCCAACCAGCACGCCGCCCTTCTTGGCGACATAGCGGACGGTGAATCGGGCGCGATGCCGATAGCGCCAGGCCGGTCCTTCGATCGGCCGCAGCATCGTTTGCGGCCGTACCTTGCCGAGATGCCAGAGCGTGTCTTCCAGCACGCGCTGCTTGAACGCTACCTGCGCGCGTGCATCGATGTGCTGCATCGAGCACCCGCCGCAGGCGCCAACGTGCAATCCCGCGTGTGGGCAGCGCGGGACCACACGCAGTGAGGATTCACGCACAACATCGATTACACGGCCGGCTTCGTACCGGGCTTTCTGACGGCGCCGTTCGTAAACAACTCGCTCGCCCGGCAACGCACCTTCTATGAAGACGGCCTTGCCGTCGCGGTGCGCCACGCCGCGCCCCTCCTGGTCAAGGGACTCGACCTCGACTTCGAACCGTTCACCACTCACCGTCGAACGTTAACCGACGACCGCAGCGACGGTGGGCCAGCCGTCCAGGTACTCGCGCCAGTGCGGCGCAGGCAGGCGCTGCAGCGATTCGCGCACCAGTGCTTCTTCGGCTGCCATCTGCACCTCGTTCAACACGCCGCGCATTTTCTGAAACCGGTTAAACAACAGGTACGTGTTGACGACATCGGTCTCGCAATAGCTTCTGATCCGATCGATCTGCCCGCCGCAATACGCCTGCCACACCTGGCTGCCGTCCATGCCGAGCTTGCCCGGGTAACCGGCAAGCTTCGCCATATCATCGAGCGGCGCATTCGCGCGCGGTTGATACATCGCCAGCAGATCCATCAGGTCGATGTGACGCGTGTGATAGCGGCCGATGTAGTTGTTGTAGCGGAAGTCGCGATCGTCATCGCCGAACTCCCAGTAACGCGCGGCAGACACGCCGGCCAACAGACCGCGATAGTGCAGCACCGGCAGATCGAACGAGCCGCCGTTCCAGCTGACCAGCTGTGGCGTATGCCGATCGATCGTTCCGAAAAAACTCTGGATCAACGATGCTTCGGAATCGTTTGCCGCGCCGATCGAACCGACCCTGAAGCCAGCATCGTTGCGCAGCACACACGAGATCGCGACGACTCGATGCAGATGTAGCGGCAGAAAATCGCCACCGGTTTTCTCGCGCCTTTCGCCAAACGCACGTTCGGCAACGTCGATGTCGGCCAGATCGCGCCAGTCCGCGCGCAGGCATCGCAGCCCGTCGATATCGGGAATCGTCTCGATGTCAAAAACCAGAACCGGCGTCACTGCGATCTGGCGGGCAGATATTTAAGCGGATCTACCGGTTTGCCCTGATGCCGAATCTCGAAATGCAGCTTCGGGCGGTCTGCGTCGGAGCGGCCAAGTTCCGCGATCGGCTGTCCGCGCTTGACCGCCTGCTTTTCGGCCACCAGCACCTTGCGGTTATGCGCGTAGGCGGTGATGAAATCGTCGCTATGCCGGACGATCACCAGATTGCCGTAGCCGCGCACCGCGCTGCCGACGTAGACGACCTCACCATCGGCTGCCGCCTGCACCGGCGTACCTTCGGTGCCGGCGATATCGATGCCCTTGTTGCGCGGATCGTCAAACGTCTCGATGACCTTGCCCGGCGTCGGCCATTGCCATGGCGATGGGTTTGACAGCGGACGCAACGGCTCCGGCGCCGAGGGTGGCACGGCCGGCGGCGGTGTCGATGCAGGCGGCAGCGGAGCCGGCGCAGTGGAAGCGGCATCGCCGGGCGCCGTGGCGCCGGGTGGTGGCAGCGGTCGAACTTCCGTTTGGCCGCCGCGCGTGATCGGACTCACTGTTGCGATTTCGGCCGGAGGTGTCACGCGCAATGTCTGCCCGGGGCGAACCGCGCTGCCCTCCGGAATATCGTTCCAGCGCGCCAGTTCGCGCTGATCGATTCCAAA
>CAZKNV010000384.1:0-2545 GCA_964554145.1 uncultured Burkholderiaceae bacterium | reverse complement strand
AAGTTGCCGGCAACAGGTACATCGCGCAGCTTCCGATCAGGTCGTACCAGAAGTTATGCACGTGCCCGGCGAAGAGCGCTTCGGGGCAGTATTTCTCGATGAGCCCGAGCAGCCACGAGCGCCCCGGCTCGTCGATGTTGTCGTAGGTCCCGGATTCAAGACGCTCGGTCACGTACGGCGGGTAATGAATAAACAGAAAGCTTCGTTGCCCCCTCGAAGATTCGAGTTCCTTTTCAAACCACGCACGCTGCTTTTCTTCCTCCGGCAGGCCTGAGTTAATAAGTTGCGCATTGAGAGCGAGAAATCGGCAGTTGCAGTAATCAAACGCGTAGTAGTCCCGCCCAAACAGACGCTGATACTTTTCGACATGACTCGTCGATACCGTTCCCGCTGGCATCCACTCGACTCGCTTGTCGCCTACATCGTGATTCCCGGGGATCAGGTAAAGCGGGCACTTCAGGCCGGAGGCAATCGCCTTGAAGCGCTCGACTGCGAGCTCGAAGCTCGGCAGTGCCGGGACGGGATGAACGATGTCGCCCAGGTGCAGCGCGAAGGCGGGTGGCGGATCAATCTGTCCGATCGCTTCAAAGACAAAGCGCGCACGTCCGTTGGCGAAAGCGTTTGTCGCATACGGAGACGATGACCTGACCTCCTCCTCATTGACGTGCGTATCCGCAATGAGTGCAAACTGAAACAGCTTTTTGCCCGGATCCTGAGAAGCGGCGGGCCGGGCTTTTTCTGGTGCATTCATGCGGTAGGTCCTTGCGAAGGGATTCTGCTCACGCGCTCAGGCTTGAGCGGATGCCGGTTCGGCTCTGTGTTCGTTGGCAACGGCGCTTGAGAGCGCGCTGTGCAGGATGTCCAGTCCCTCGTCAATCAACGGGTCGGACGCTGTCAGAGGGACCAGGATTCGAATGACGTTTCCATACGTTCCGCAGCCAAGCACGATCAGACCACGGTCGGCGGCTGCCCGAGTGACGACTGCCGCGCGCTGCGGATCCGGCCGCGTGCGATCGGACGTGACGACGTCCAGCGCAACCATCGCACCCAAACCTCTCACATTTGCTATGCCACAACCCTCGGTTTGCATCGCTTGGAGCCGCCACACCATGCGGCGTCCGATTTCAACGCTCCGATCCAGTAATCGTTCCTCTCGGATGACTTCGATCACCGCCAGCGAAGCCGCGCAACTCACTGGGTTGCCTGCGTACGTTCCGCCAAGGCCGCCGGGCGGCACGGCGTCCATCACATCGGCGCGACCTATCACCGCGGCGAGCGGAAAGCCGCCGGCCAAACTCTTCGCGCAAACGATGAGATCCGGAACGACGCCGCTATGTTCGATGGCGAAGAAGCGGCCGGTGCGGCCAAAGCCTGATTGAATCTCGTCGGCGATGAAGAGGATGCCATGCTGATCGGCAATCTCGCGCAAACGTTCGAGGAAAGAAAAGGGAGCGATGTTGAACCCTCCTTCTCCTTGAACCGGCTCTATCAGAATGGCCGCCACGCGCTCCGCATCCACGCCGCTGCGAAAGACTTCTTCCAGAGCATTGACCGAGTTCTCGACACTGGCCTGCGAGTCCGCTGGAAACGGGACGTGATAAACGTCGCCCGGGAAAGGACCGAAGCTCAGCTTGTAGGGCTTCACCTTGCCGGTAAGTGCAAGCGTGAACAGTGTTCGTCCATGAAACCCGCCGCTGAACGCGATTACCGCAGGACGCCCGGTGCTGACGCGGGCGATCTTTACCGCATTCTCGACAGCTTCCGCGCCGGTAGTGACGAGCAAGGTCTTTTTCGGTTCAACCCCGGGAGCCAGGCGATTGAGCACCTCCGCCAATTCAATGTAGATCTGATAGCTGCACACCTGAATGCTCGAATGGGTGAAGGCGTCCAGTTGAGAACGAACCGCAGCCATCACTCTCGGATGACGATGCCCGGTGTTGACGACCCCGATACCGCCTGCGAAATCAATGTAGCGCCGCCCTTCGACATCCCATAGTTCTGCGTTTATTGCGCGGCTTACAGCTATCGGAGAAGCGACGGCGAGTCCCCGTGGGACGGCAGCCATGCGACGGTTTGCTATCTCGGCATTGCTCATGTTGAACACACCCTTCACCGGTCAGAACCGCGATGCAATCCTGAATCGAGCGATGAACACGTCAAACAACGTCTGCGTCAACGCGCCCAATGCGCCCAGCACGAGCAGTCCAACGATCATGCTGGATGTCTGAAGCGAGAAGCGCGAATCCATGATGATTTGCCCGATGCCGCTGTTTGCTGCAATGAGCTCGGCCGAAACAAGCGCCACGAACGCGAACCCGATCGCGCTGCGCATGCCGGAAATGATGTAGGGCATGCAGGACGGCAGCACGATGCGGATAAAAACAGCGGTTCGCGAGAGCCCGAGGAATGCGCCCGCGCGCAGCCGAAGCCGCGGCACCTCGCGCGCTCCAACCGCCGTGCTGATCGCCACCACAATCCAGACGAGGTAGGCAACGATCGCGTACTTCGACGCCTCTCCAATACCCAGCCAGATAACCACCAGGGG
>CAZKNV010000383.1:0-2551 GCA_964554145.1 uncultured Burkholderiaceae bacterium | reverse complement strand
GGCAACGGTACCTCGCAGCACATCTCCGGCGAACTGTTCAAGGCGATGGCCGGTGTGAACATGCAGCACATTCCGTATCGCGGCAGCGGCCAGATGATGCCGGAGCTGTTGGCAGGCACAGTGCCGGTCGCGTTCGACAACATCGCGACTGCAATCCAGCACGTGAACGCAGGCAAGCTGCGCGCGCTTGCGGTGACGAGCGCCACGCGCTCCGTGGTGTCGCCCGACGTGCCGACGATGGCTGAATCAGGGCTCGCCGGCTACGACATCAGCTCGTGGCAGGCGGTGTTCGCGCCCGCGGGCACGCCCGCGCCGATCGTCGAGCGCCTGTACACCGAGATCGCGCGCATCCTCAAAACGCCGGACATTCAGAAGCGGCTCACCGACCTGGGCCTCAACATCAGCGACATGACCCCGACGCAATTGTCGGCGTTGATCAAGAGCGACGTGCCGAGGCTTGGCAAGATCGTGAAGGACACCGGCGCCCGCGCGGATTGATCCGCGCACGATCCGGCGATGTCAGTGCAGCGGAGTTGCCGGCCGATCTTCGGCTTCTTCGGGCGGCTCCGCATGCACCACATGACCGGCAGCATTCGGAAACATCGGCGCGCCGCAGTCATCGCAGAATTCGAGCGGAAAGCGGTGCGCGTGAGCCACCGCTTTATTCAGGCTGAGCGCCTTTAACGCCTTGTCGATCTCTTCCATCGTCTGCTCGTCGTCATCGCCGAGCAAGGGCCAGACGACACCTTCGATCACGTCGTCGTCGCTGTTTGCCTTGGCTAATCCGATACGCACTTCGCCGCCTGAGTTGCCGCTCGGATCCTCGAACACGCCGTAGGCGGCAGTGAGTGCGCTCGGTGTGAAGTCGTACGCAAGCTTCAGGTACGAGACCGAAGCTTCGAGCGAAAATTCGCGCAGCTCGCGGTCGGCGTAGCGCAGCGCTGCGTGAAATGCGTTCGGCGACAGCACCTTGAACCGGCAGCCTGTCAGCACCGGCTGCAGAACACCGGCGACTTGCTCGCGAAAAGCCGATAGCGCGCCGATCTTCGAATCAGGGTCGACGCCCGATTCCTGCCAGTGATACAGCGATGCGCCCTGCGGCGCGGCGACAGCGGCCAACACGTAGCGTGTATCGGCCAGCATCGCTACCGGCTCACGCAGTTTTTTCGAGTCGACATGCAACGTGATGCCCTCCGCTGCCGCGTCACCCAACTGCTCGATCTGTCGCCGCACGTCGGCAAACGCTTCGGGCAGTTGATCGATCGAGAACAGATAGTCGGCGAGCGCCATACGCGCGTCGCGCGCCAGCAGATGCCCGCTCAAATGCGCGCGCAAGCCATCGCATATTGCGGGGGCCAGGTTCGTCGTCGGCAGCCGATAGCGGGACCAAGCGAGCAGCGGCAATGCAATCAGCAACGTGTCGTGCGGCTGGCCGTCGATGTCGACAACCGTGCTTTCGGCGCAGCTCTCGGCAAGATCAGCAAGATCGTCGTAGGCGGGCTGGCTCGAGCGCGCCAGATCGTCCAGTGCGGCATCGACTGCGTCGTCGTTGCGGCGGACCAGCCGGTCATTGATCAGTTCGATCAAGCGGCGTTGCCAAAGCTGTTCTTCAATCCGGCTGCCCGATTCGGACAAGCGGCGAGCCAGTTTGACAAGCGTTTGTGCATCGGCGGATTGTCGGGTACGAGAGCTGACGCGGGTGCGGCGCATGAATGACTTTCAAACGGAGAGCGCGAATTATCGCATCGGACGTTGCTTAACTGGCGGGCGGCCAGTTGTGTGATTCGCCTTGACAGTGCTTGCACCAGGCGTACAGCGCGTCGTACATCACCATGCCGTGCTTGAGCATTTCGTGGTCATCGGCAAAGTCGTGCGATAGCCCGAGCGACAGTGCATACAGGCCTGCGGACTGCGGCGCCAGTTCGGGACGCGATGTATCGGCTCCGCGCACAATAGTGGCCATTTTATGCAACGCCGGATCGTCGAGTCGATACTTTTTCAGGAATGCGTCAAAGCTGCACAGCTCGCCTTCGTGCGATAGCTCGACTCCGGGAATGTCATATGGAATCGCCTTTGTTTCATCGGCGACGCTTTGCACGTCGCCGCTCGGGACGTACAGGAATTCAGGCTGCTGATCGATAAACCGTGCGACCAGCCAGGGGCAGGCGATGCGGTCGATCTTCGGACGTTCGCGCGTGATCCATTGCATCTCTACTCCCCTTCCTGCTTGGTCAGCCGATCTACCGGCAACTCCGCAGCGCGCCAACCCGCGAAGCCATCGACCAGATGCCGCGCGTCCAACCCAAGTGCGCGCAGCGTTGCAGCGATGCCCTGGCTGATCTCGTGACCTTTTGCGCAGTAAAGCACCGCGGGGCGATCGCGCGGGATCTCGTCCTTCCACGCAAACACCCGCTCCGGATCAAGCCAGCGCCCGCCCGGAAGCTCGGCGCCATCTGCGGTGCGCACAGCTTTGCGGCGCACGTCGAGCAAGGTGAACTTTCGATGCGCCGATTGCCATTCGGCCAACTCGCAGGGGCTGATTCTGTCCATG
>CAZKNV010000382.1:0-2552 GCA_964554145.1 uncultured Burkholderiaceae bacterium | reverse complement strand
CTATTGTTAAAGGTGAGAAAGGTCGGCGGAATCGCCGCATCGGGCAACAGATCGGTCTTCAGGTAGTCAAGCGTCAGCGCCAACGTGTTGCGCACGCCGATCAAGGCAAAGCTGCCGGAGCCGGAAGTCAACACATTGACGCTTTGTGAAAAGATGTTGACGTTGCCCGGCAGCGATGACGGCAGCCCTTGGCTCTCCATCAGATCCCGAACCTGCTGCGCGCGTTCCACCGGGTCAGGAAAGCGCGCGATCAGGATGGCGTCTAACAGGCTCGACACATTGCCGGCGGCCGGCAACTGGAATATGAGCTGCGGATAGGTCGCTATCGAGCGGGAAGCCGAGAAATTGGTCGCGAGGCGCCGCTGCCGATTGGAGAGATCAAACTGGTAACTCGACCCGAAAAATCGGCTTTCCCAGAAACCGGCGAGGCGCGTGCTAGGAGTCGGCACCCATGCAAGCTCAACGCCGTAGATCGGACCCGACGTGTCGTCCGCCGTGTAATTGGTACGCTCGTAGCCGCCACGCAAACCGGCGGTGAATTGCGGCGTGAACTCATAATTGACCGTCGACCGTGCAAGATCGAGTCGCTGATCGGCTGTGCCCTGATCAGTGAACCGAGTCACCTCGCTTTGAACCTGTAACGATCCGCCGAGCGGCGTTGCAGCCCGGACTATTTCGGCAACGTGCCGGCCGTAGTAAGCGTCCGAGAGTGCCGTGTCGGCCTGCGTCGTATAGGTATACGAGTTGTCACTACGCACCAGATAACGCCAGTCGTTCCCGGCGGCGCCCTGAAAATACGGCGAGATACGGCCCTGCGCGTAGGTGTACTTGTTGAACGTCGATTCTGTGTCTGACTGCGCCAGAAAGGGATTCAGTGTCTCCTGATTGGCCCGCAGCGCGGCCTCGACGTAGAACAAACGATCGATCGCCTCTAGATTGGCGAGGATATCTGCCCGCGGTTGCATGCGGCTGCTTTGCGTACCTTCGGCGTAGCCGATCAAATTCAGTGCCGCTGAGCCGTTCACGCGCAGCCGCGGTCCTTCGCGCGAGAAACTGACGGCCGGCAGAATATTGAACACGAGGTCGCCTTCACGTTGCGACCCGCTCTGATAGTTGGCGTTATTGGTGAGCGTGGCCTGAGTTTCGACGCTGGGTTCGATGATCCATTGCTGTGCAAATACAGGGCTTGCACACCCAAGCGCCACGCAAAACAACAAAGGGAAACGCGACGGCACGCCGTTCACACACGCAAGTGCCGCGCTGGCTGCGGCTTTCTTGTCGCCGTTGTTTGACGCTCGCACGTGCATTCTCACTTGCCGCTGCGCGAACCGTAATAGGAGCCAGCCTCTGAAGATGACGCCTTGTTCAGCAGCGTCATGACAACCGGGCAATCTTCAAGCGTCGTCAGCGCTTCCATCACCTGGCGCTGTGGCGTACGGTCGGCCTCGATCACCAGCACGACCTGACCCATGTGCGCGGCCAGCACGCGCGACTCCGTGGAACCGAGCAACGGCGGCGCATCAAACACTAGAATCCGGTTCGGAAAGCGCGCCGTCAGATCGTCGACCAGCGTGCTCATGCCTTCGCTCGCCAGCAGTTCCGTCGCCTGTTGCTGCAACGTGCCGGCGGGCAGTATCGACAGCCGTTCGACATTGGTCCGAAGCAATACCGTCTGAACATCGAGCTTCGGCTCGCTCAAAACGTCGAGCAATCCCTTCGATGGCGGCAATCCAAGCCGTTGGAGGACCGCCGGCTGCGTCGCGTCGGCGTCGATCAGCAACACCGTCGTGTCGAGCTCCATCGCGATGCTTAGCGCCAGATTGATCGACACGAAGGTCTTGCCCTCACGCGGCAAGGAACTGGTCACCATGATGCGGTTTGCGTGCAACACCGGCGCCGCCGAGTTGCCGCTGGCGTTGGTCAGCAGCGGCCGTTTGACCATGCGAAATTCTTCGGCGCGGCGCGACGACGGAGCTTGCGGCGTGACATAGCCCATCTTCGCCAGGCGCTCCAGGTCGATATCGACCTGAGGCGACGCCAACGCCCGGTGCGGTCGGCCCGCACCGTCGCTCACTCTCGCAACGCGTCCGGAAGATTCACGCACGACGGCAGTTGGGATCGAGACCAGGTCGCGATCGATCTCGAGCGTCGGAATCGCGGGCTCGCTCGCGGTCTCCAACGGCGTGTCGACGCCGGCGCTTCGCAGTTGCGCCAGGCGGTGAGCAGCTTGTTCGATGGTGTTCAACTCGAATTCCTCAGCTTCGCGCGTTCAGCGACACCCACGTAACCCAGGCCCCATAGGTCACTATCAACGCTGCGAATCCGCTCGCGAATGCCGCATTGGCAAACCTCCTGTGCCAAAGCAGGCGAGCCGTTTCCAGCATCGACACGCTGCCGAGCACGGGCCGTTGCGTCAACTGCCGCAATGCCGCCACGGCGTGAAAAGTCGGGGAGATGCGGGCCATTGCAAAACTTGCCGCCATGCCCGCGCCGAGCGCGGCCAGCATGACCAGCGGAACGAGCACGAACCGATTCGGAAACACCGGATCCGG
>CAZKNV010000381.1:0-2599 GCA_964554145.1 uncultured Burkholderiaceae bacterium | reverse complement strand
CGGCCGGGCGCGACGATCGGCGACATCGGGCATGCGATCCAGGTGCACGCGGAAAACAATGGCTACAGCGTCGTGCGCGAGTTCTGCGGTCACGGCATCGGCAGCAAGTTCCACGAAGAGCCGCAGATCCTGCATTACGGCAAGCCGGGAACGCTCGACCGGCTGGCGGCCGGCATGATTTTCACGATCGAACCGATGATCAATGCCGGACGGCGCGAGATCAAGGAGCTGGCCGACGGCTGGACGATTGTGACGAAGGATCATTCGCTGT
Source organism: uncultured Burkholderiaceae bacterium (assembly GCA_964554145.1). Classification (GTDB taxonomy): domain Bacteria; phylum Pseudomonadota; class Gammaproteobacteria; order Burkholderiales; family Burkholderiaceae_F; genus JACCZX01. The sequence continues at coordinate 2,328 of CAZKNV010000381.1, read as the reverse complement.
CGGCGCAGTGGGAACACACGGTGCTGGTCACCGATTCGGGCTACGAAGTGCTAACGCGCTCGGCGGGCACGCCGGCGCTGCCGGCGTTTATCAGCAGCAGTGAAGAGGCGCACGAACACGCCGAGGTGTAGTCAGCCTGATGAATGACGTCGCCTTCAAGCTGCGTGATCGACTGCGGCAGGAGCGCGATGACCTGATCGAGCGCTTCAACGCAGGTGGACCGGTCGACAGCTTGTTGCGCGGACTCGCGCGGTCGGTTGATCGGCTGCTGCGAGAGCTCGCCGAAGCAAGCGGTCTCACTCAACGCGCGGCATTGATTGCGGTCGGCGGCTACGGTCGCGGCGAGCTGTTTCCGCACTCCGATGTCGATGTCCTGATCCTGCTTAACCAGCCGGCCACCGAGGCCGATACAAAGACGATCGAGAATCTGATCGGTCTGCTGTGGGACCTTGGTCTGCCGCTCGGGCACAGCGTGCGTACGCTTAACGAATGCGTTGAAGAAGCAGCGCGCGACATCACAGTGCTGACCTCGATGCTCGAATCGCGGCTGATCGCGGGCCTGCGCTCACGCTATTCCGCACTTTGCAGCGCCCTCGTCGAATCAGTCGACCGCGAAGACTACTTTCGCGACAAGCTGCTCGAACAGCAGCAGCGGCACATCAAGTACAACGAAGCGCCGTACAGCCTCGAGCCCAACGTAAAGGAAAGTCCCGGTGGTTTACGCGATCTGCACGTGGTCGTGTGGATCGCGCGTGCCAGCGGTTATGGCGCGACCTGGCCGGAGCTGGCGCGGCGCGGCTTCATCACCAGCGAGGAGGCTCGCATCATTCGCCGCAGCGAGCGGCGCATTAAGGAGATTCGCGCGCGGCTGCACCTGGTCGCCGGACGCCGTGAAGACCGGCTGGTGTTCGATTTGCAAAGTGCGGTGGCGCAGATGAGCGGCTTGCAGGCGACCGCCGCCAAGCTGTCGAGCGAGGTGCTGATGCAGCACTATTACCGCGCAGCCAAGGTCGTCGCGACGATGAACACGATTTTGCTGCAGAACATCGAGCACCGGCTGTTCGGCCGTGAAGGTGGCGAAGCACAGCCGCTCGACACGACATTCGTTGCTCGCAACGAACTGCTCGACCTTGCCGATGAAGCAGCGCTGGACCACGACCCCAACGCAATTCTTCGAGCGTTTTTACTGATGGCGGAGCATCGCGAATTAAAGGGCATGTCCGCAGGGCTGATGCGGGCACTGTGGCATGCGCGCGTGAAGATCGATGCGCGTTACCGGCGCGATCCAGCCAACCGCGCAACGTTTCTAGCCATCCTGCAGCAGCCGAAGGGTGTTTTGCACGAGCTGCGCCGCATGAATCAGCTATCGGTGCTGGGTCGCTATCTGCCGGTGTTCCGTCGCATCGTCGGGCAGATGCAGCACGATCTGTTTCACGTCTACACGGTCGATCAACACATCTTGCAGGTGCTGCGCAATCTGCGCCGATTTGGAATGGCGGAGCACGCGCACGAGTACCCGCTGTGCAGCCAGTTGATGGCGGATTTCGACAAGCCATGGCTGCTGTATATCGCGGCGATTTTTCACGACATCGCAAAGGGTCGCGGCGGCGATCACAGCGACCTCGGCAGCCGCGACGCACGCCGTTTCTGTCGCGACCATGGCCTTGATCGCGACGAAACCGGGCTGGTTGAATTTCTGGTCCAGCACCATCTTTCGATGTCGCAAGTGGCGCAGAAGCAGGACCTTGCCGATGAAGCGGTGATCGAGCGGTTTGCGCGGCTGGTGCGCGACGAACGCACGTTGATCGCGCTTTATCTGCTGACGGTGGCCGATATTCGCGGCACCAGCCCGAAGGTGTGGAATGCGTGGAAGGGCACGCTGCTCGAAGATCTTTTTCGCTCGACTCGACGGCTGTTGGGTGGCGGAACGGTGGCGCCGACCGCCGTTCTCGAAGGGCGCAAACAGGAGGCGTTGCGCATCCTTCGCCTGTACGGCTTGTCCGACAGTGCACGCGAAGCGCTCTGGCATCAACTCGACGTCGTTTATTTCTTACGGCACAACGCGCAGGACATCGCGTGGCATACGCGATCGCTTTTTTCGAAGGTGGATAGCGACAAGCCGATCGTGCGCGCCCGTCTGGCACGTATCGGCGAAGGCGCTGAAGTATTGATCTATTGCAAAGATCAACAGGGCCTGTTCGCGCGCGTCTGCGGCTACTTCGACCGCCGCAACCTGAGCATTCTCGATGCGCGGGTGCACACCACGCGCCATGGTTATGCGCTCGATACGTTCCTCGTCACCGATCACGGCCGCGCGCCGCATTACCG
>CAZKNV010000380.1:0-2603 GCA_964554145.1 uncultured Burkholderiaceae bacterium | reverse complement strand
GCCTTGATGCCGAGCTTGTGTTCGATCGACGCGCAATACACATCGTTGCGTTTTCCGAGAGCGCCGTCTGCATTGAACAAAAACTTCGGCACGATGAAAAGCGAGATGCCCTTCACCCCCGCCGGTGCATCCGGCGTCCGCGCAAGCACCAGGTGCACGATGTTGTCAGCCAGATCGTGTTCGCCATAGGTGATGTAGATCTTCTGCCCGAACAGCCGATACGTGCCGTCGCCCTGCGGCACCGCCTTCGTTCTTACCTGTGCCAGATCGGAGCCGGCCTGCGGCTCGGTGAGATTCATCGTGCCGGTCCAACTGCCGTCGATCAATCGGCCGAGGTACGCGTCCTTCTGTTCATCCGAGCCCGCCACCAAAAGCGCCTCGATTGCACCGTCGGTCAGCAGCGGACACAGAGCGAACGAAAGATTCGCCGCCTGCATCATTTCCATGCAAGGGGTGGCAACGACCTTCGGCAAATCCTGCCCACCGTATTGCGACGGGTGCTGCACCCCTTGCCAGCCCGCTTCGACAAACGAGCGAAACGCGGCCTTGAATCCCGGTGTGGTGGTGACCTTGCCGTTGTCCCACTTCGCCGGCTGAATATCTCCGCTCCAATTGAGCGGTGCCACGACTTCGCTCATGAAGCGCGCGTTTTCTTTGAGGACGGCTTGCACCGTCTCATCGGTCGCGTCTTCACAGCCGGGAAGTTGCTGAATCTCCTTCAGGCCCGCCAGTTCGTTCAGCACGAACAGCATGTCTCTGATCGGTGCGACGTAGCTCACCCGAGCTCCTTAACGACCTGCGGAACAACCTCAAACAAGTCGCCGACCAGTCCGTAGTCCGCAACTTGAAAGATCGGCGCTTCGGGATCCTTGTTGATCGCGACGATGACTTTGGAGTCCTTCATTCCCGCCAGATGCTGAATCGCACCCGAGATGCCGACGGCGATGTACAGCTCTGGCGCGACGACCTTGCCGGTCTGCCCGACCTGCCAATCGTTCGGTGCGTAACCTGCATCGACGGCAGCACGCGAGGCGCCGATGGCCGCGTTCAGTTTGTCGGCCAAAGGTTCGAGCAACTTGAAGTTTTCGGCCGAGCCGATGCCGCGCCCGCCTGACACGACGATCTTCGCACCCTGCAACTCCGGACGATCCAGCTTGACGACGTCGCGCGACACAAAGCGCGACGCATCGCCAACCGTCACCGCATCGATCTTTTCGATTGTGGCAGCGCCGCCCTCGTCCGGTGCAGGCTCAAAGCTGGTCGGCCGTGCGGTCACGACCTTGATTGCATCGCTCGACTGCACGGTCGCAATCGCGTTGCCGGCGTAAATCGGCCGCGTGAATGTATCGGGCGATTCGACGCTGCTGATGTCGGAGATCTGCGCTACATCAAGCTTGGCCGCAACTCTCGGCAGGATATTCTTTCCATAAGCGGTTGCCGGGGCGAATACGTGGCTGTAGTTGTTTGCCACCGCGACGACCTGCGCAGCCACTGCTTCGGCCAAACCGTCGGCGAACTGTGCACCGTCGGCCAGCAGCACTTTCGATACGCCGCCGATTTTCGCGGCATCCTTGGCAGCATCGGCAGCGTTGTGGCCGACGACGAGTATGTGCACATCGCCGCCCGCCTTGGCCGCTGCGGTCACGGTACTCAGCGTTACAGGGCGGATCGATTTGTCGTCGTGTTCTGCAAGCACCAGCGCCGGCATGTTTGTTTGACTCCTTTAATTGGGTCCCGGCCTGCGCCGGGATGACCTGAGCGCGCGACGCTCAGATCACTTTCGCTTCGCTCCGTAACTTTGCGACCAACGTCGCAGCGTCGGGCACCTTGATGCCTGCCTTGCGTCCCGGCGGTTCGGTGACCTTTAGCGTCTTCAACCGCGGCGACACATCGACACCCAGATCCGCCGGCTTCAGATTTTCGAGCGGCTTTTTCTTCGCCTTCATGATGTTGGGTAACGTGACGTAGCGCGGTTCGTTCAGGCGAAGATCGGTTGTGATGACCGCGGGCAATGCGACTGAAATTGTTTCCAGCCCGCCGTCGACTTCGCGTGTGACTTGCGCACGTCCGTCGGCAATCACGATCTTCGACGCAAAGGTCGCTTGCGGCATATCGCCCAGCGCTGCCAGCATCTGGCCGGTTTGATTGGCATCGTCGTCGATCGCCTGCTTGCCGGCGATCACGAGTTGCGGCTGCTCTTTGTCCACAATGGCTTTCAACAGCTTCGCCACTGCAAGCGGCTGCAATTCCACGTCGGTTTCGACCAGAATTGCGCGGTCGGCACCGATTGCCATCGCGGTGCGAAGAGTTTCCTGACATTGCAGCACGCCGCACGACACCGCGATTACTTCGGTTGCCACGCCCGCTTCCTTCAATCGGACCGCCTCTTCGATGGCAATCTCGTCGAACGGATTCATCGACATCTTGACGTTGGCAAGGTCGACGCCGGTCTTGTCCGACTTCACACGCACCTTCACGTTGAAGTCGACGACGCGCTTGACGGGAACAAGGATTTTCATGCGACTTAGGGCCTGCTCACCCTAAAACGTGAGTGCGAAAGGTCGATTGCGGGATGCAGTGCTAGGCGTCGTGAGCGCCGTTGG
>CAZKNV010000379.1:0-2605 GCA_964554145.1 uncultured Burkholderiaceae bacterium | reverse complement strand
GAGATCGCGCGTACCGAGTGGTATCGCGAGGGCCGGGTGCCGCTGCATACGTTGCGCGCAGACATCGACTACGGGTTTTCCGAAGCAAAGACCACCTATGGCGTCATCGGCGTCAAGGTGTGGGTATACAAGGGCGACACGCTGGGCCGCAACGAAGCGCCCGGCGCCGCAGATGCGGTACCTCCGCCGGAACGTGAAGATCGCCGCCCGCGGCGCGACCGACCAGGTGAGCGCCCGGCAAACGATCGACCCGCCGGCGATCGCCCGCCATCAGGAAGAGCGCCGGCCAAGCGGGCGCGAAAGACAGCCGATCCAACGAATGCCGCGGCGACACCCGTCGAGGTGCCAAAGCCGGAGGCTCCGGCCAAGCCGGTTATCAAGCGTGTGCGCAAGACCGCCGCGAAGACGCCCGACGGTACTGGCGGCACGGGCGGTGGCACGAAGGACGGAGCGTAAACAATGTTGCAACCTGCTCGACGCAAGTATCGCAAGGAGCAAAAGGGCCGCAATCGCGGCCTGGCGCTGCGTGGTGCGCATGTCTCATTTGGCGAATTCGGCCTGAAGGTGACCGAGCGCGGCCGTCTGACTGCGCGTCAGATCGAAGCCGCGCGGCGCGCGATCAGCCGCCATATCAAGCGTGGCGGCCGTGTCTGGATTCGCGTGTTTCCGGACAAACCGATTTCGCAGAAGCCGGCCGAGGTGCGGATGGGTAATGGCAAGGGCAACCCGGAGTACTGGGTTGCAGAAGTGAAGCCTGGCAATGTGGTTTACGAGCTGGATGGCGTGAACGAAGTATTGGCGCGCGAAGCGTTCGCATTGGCGGCTGCGAAGCTGCCACTGAAGACCACGTTCGTCGTGCGCCAGCTCGGGCAATAGGGAATTGCGATGAACGTCAAAGAGATGCGCGAAAAGGATTCGGACGCGCTGCTAAAGGAGCTGCAAGAGCTGCAGAAGGCGCATTTTTCGTTGCGCATGCAGCACGCAACGCAGCAACTGGCCAATACGAGTCAATTGCGCAGAACGCAGCGCGATATCGCTCGCGTGCGTACAGTGCTGGCGCAGAAAGCTGTCGCCAAATGAATGCGGGAGACGCTTTGAAGGAACAGCAAAAGTCACTGCAACACACCGTAGTGGGCAAGGTCGTCAGCAACAAGATGACGAAAACTGTGACGGTCTTGGTCGAGCGGCGGCAAAAGCACCCAATTTACGGCAAGTACATCGTCAAGTCGAACAAGTATCACGCGCACGACGAAACCGATGCGGTCAACGAAGGCGACATCGTCGAAATTGCAGCCTCGCGTCCGCGCTCGCGTACCAAGACCTGGACGGTGACGCGGGTAGTCAAGGAAGCGCAGGTGATATAGAGAAGTTGCGGCGCTGGTGCGCCGTCGGATATACTATTCTGCTTCGCTTTTTTGCTGGGCGAAGCACAATTTTTATCCCGAACGGGACCCAAGACTGACTGCGGCCGCGGATCAAGTTGGGGAATTTAATAAGCGGTGTTACCAGGCAAGAACCAGGTACAACAATGATCCAAATGCAGTCGATGCTCGACGTCGCCGACAATACCGGTGCGCGTTCGGTGATGTGTATCAAGGTGCTGGGCGGCTCCAAGCGCCGCTATGCCGGCATTGGTGACGTGATCAAGGTGACCGTCAAGGAAGCTGCGCCGCGTGGTCGCGTAAAAAAAGGCGAGGTCTACAGTGCCGTGGTTGTGCGCACGGCCAAGGGCCTGCGGCGCGGCGATGGATCGGCGATCAAGTTTGACGGCAACGCAGCGGTGCTTCTGAACGCCAAACTCGAGCCTATCGGCACGCGCATTTTCGGACCGGTGACACGCGAACTGCGCACCGAGCGCTTTATGAAGATCGTGTCGCTCGCGCCCGAAGTGCTGTAGGGAAAATCAGAAGATGGAACGAATTCGCAAAGGCGACGAGGTCATCGTCATTACGGGCAAGGACAAGGGCAAGCGCGGAGTCGTGCTAAGCAAAGCCGGTGCTTCGCGCCTGATGGTCGAAGGCATCAATATCGTCAAGAAACACACGCGACCGAATCCGATGAAGAACGTGACGGGCGGCATCGTCGACAAGACAATGTCGATCGACCGCAGCAACGTAATGCTGTTCGATCCCGCCACCGGTAAAGGCGGCCGCATTCAAATCAAAGAGTCGGACGGCAAGCGCGTGCGCGTATTCAAGGGCAATGGCAACCTGGTTGGCCAATCGAGCGCGGCCAAGCCTGCAAAGGGCGCTAATAAATCCAAGCAGAAAGCGGTTGGAGGTTGACGATGGCGCGTTTGCATAGCCAGTACCGCGAGAAGGTTGTGCCGGAACTGATCGAGAAGTTCGGCTACAAGAGCGTGATGGAAGTGCCTCGCATTACCAAGATCACGCTGAATATGGGAGTCGGCGAAGCGGTCAACGACAAGAAAAATATCGATACGGCGGTGGCCGATCTGACCAAGATTGCCGGCCAGAAGCCGGTGGTTACCAAGTCGCGCAAGGCGATCGCAAATTTCAAGATTCGCGAGAACCTGGCGATCGGCACGATGGTCACTTTGCGCGGCCAGCGGATGTACGAGTTTCTGGATCGCCTGGTGACGATC
>CAZKNV010000378.1:0-2607 GCA_964554145.1 uncultured Burkholderiaceae bacterium | reverse complement strand
CCGCAGCAGCGCCCACACGGCCAAGCCGGCGAGCATCACATAAAGTGCAATGTTGACCGCCTGCTTGGATTGCGCATACGTAACGCTGGAGTAAAAAAGATAGCCGCAGGTCGCAACGAAAATAATCGGCAGGATCGGATACAGCGGCACCCTGAACGGTCGTGCGGCCGTCGGCTCACGAAAGCGCAACACGAACAATGCAACGCCGGTCAACAGAAAGAAAAACCAGAATACCGGCGCGGTGAACTCGACCATGGCCGAGAAACCATCCTTCTGCAGTGCCCCGAATCCAATCAGCGCCAGCGCGATCGCGCCCTGCACGAAGAACGCGATCAGCGGAACGTTCCTGTCACCTTGCCAGCGGCTCATAAAACCGAGCTGCGGCCAGTCGCGCCCCAGCGCGTAATTGGTGCGCGCACCGACGATCATCGTTGCGTTGATCGATGTCAATGTGGCAATTCCGACGATCACGCCGATCAGCTGCGCACCGATCGGCCCGAACGCCGCCTGCATCACATCGGCGCCGACTGCCTTGCTTTGTTGCATGCCGGCCAGGCCGAGGCCGTTTAACACTGCGAGCACAAAGCCGACATAGACCAGTGTGATCAGGACGATCGCAATGACCAGCGTGCGCACGATCGCGCGCGGCCCGCCTTTTACCTCGGCCGAGATATACGCGCCTTCATTCCAGCCGCCGTAGGTCAGTAACACGAACACCATTGCCAACCCGAACATTGGCGGCACGCCGGAACTTGCCGCTGAAGCCGCAGACGCTGTGGCGGGCGCTGCAACCGGCGCCGTCGCGATCACTCCTGCCAATGCAACCAGCAGCAAGCCGGACACTTCGAGAATGGTCAAAACGTTTTGCGTACGCGACGACTCGCGCAGGCCGATGATGTTCAATGCCGTCAGCACGACCACCGTCATCGCCGCGTAGATTGCCGACGAGTTCGGCCCCAGCGAGACGACCCGGCTCATGTAATCGCCGAACACGAACGCCAATAGCGCAATCGAACCGGTGGTAATCACAGCCACGCGCGCCCATCCGAAGAAGAAGCTGACATCGCGGCCATAGGCGCGCGTCAAAAAGTGATAGTCGCCGCCGGCGTTGGGAAACGCGCTGGCCAGCTCTGCATAGCAAAGTGCGCCGATTAATGACAGCACGCCGCCCAGCACCCACGCGATCAACATCCAGTCGACCGAACCCGTAACGCCGGCCACCATTGAGGGCGTTCTGAAAATGCCGGCGCCAATGACGATACCGACCACGATCATCGCGCCGTCGAAGACCGAAAGAACCGGGCGCGGTGCGGCGGTGGCGGCTACCGATGGTGCAGAAGCGTTCGGAATATCGTTCATGTTGTTGATCCGAGAAATAGCAAAAGCCCCGCACGGGCGGGGCTTCGGCTAGAGGGCAATGACAGGAGTAAAGACGGCGAAGCTACCGGCTACTTGCGTGTTCCGGTGACCTTGGTTTCCGCGCCACCGGCGCCTTTTAGCGTGCCCGTCAACTCATTGCCGCGCACTGTTCCTGTCAAGGTACGGGTCACGCCCTTATCGTCATTAAACGCAAAGCGAACATCTTCGCCGCGCACGGTGGCGCCGACCAGGGGTTGCTTGGCGCCGCCAGCCGCTACGTCCCCGCTGACCTTCTGATACTTCTGGGTCAGGTTGACCGCGTACTGCGCATTGCCCGCACCCTGTTCGCGCAAGGTCCACGCGCCTTCGACCTTGGCTGGAACGATCCACAGATATGCGGTGCGGTAGTCGACTTCCGCAGTTTCGTCGGGCTCCCAGTCGCCCATCGTGAACTGATGCGAGGTGACGCGCGTGCCCGGCTTCATGTTCAGGATGGTCGGACGCAGCCGCAGATTCAATTCAGGCAGCAGGTACATCGTGACCACGGTGGCCTTGCTGAAGTCTTCCTTGAAAACATCGCCCTGAATGATGCGCGTTTTGCCGGCCAGGTTTTCCGCCTGTACATAGCACTGGGCAAGCTTGGCCATTTCCGGGTTGTATTCGATGCCGACCGAAATAGCGCCAATCTTGCCGGCCGCTATCGCAATTTTGCCGTCTCCCGCGCCCAGGTCGTACACGGTGTCCTGCGGCGTGACCTTGGCCATGCGCAGCATGCGTTGCACTACCTCGTCGGGCGTCGGAACCCATACGACGTCCTTGCCGGATTGGCCGACCTGCGGCTTGTAATCACGATCGCACTCCCGGCGATCCTTGGCATCGACATTAACCGCGGCCGCGGCGAGCACGCCGGCCAGTGCAACAGCGGTAGTGCTGCGAATAAAACGCGACATCGTGTTTCTCCTTGTAATCAAAAATGCGGTTGGATGCTCAATTTGCAGTCGGGTTCCGAGGTACGAAGCGAGCACAAATCGAGCCATGGCATCACCTTTAGCGACCAACATCGACGACAACTCTGCCACGAATCTCCCCGGCAAGGATCGCGCGGCCGGCGTCGAAGACATCGGCCAGCGCAATCTCGCGCGTAATCGCGTCCAGCTTTGCGCGATCGAGCTCCTCTGCCAGATGTTGCCATGCCTGCGTGCGGCGCTCGATCGGGCACATCACCGAATCGATGCCGATCAGGCGTGC
>CAZKNV010000377.1:0-2617 GCA_964554145.1 uncultured Burkholderiaceae bacterium | reverse complement strand
GCGAGCAGCATCGCGAGCCGCTGTTGATCGAGCCCGACCGACAAGCGACGCGGATTCGGCACATGCGCGGCGTCGACCAGCGCCTGGATCTCGACCAGCAAGGGCCGCGTACCCTCCTGCGTCGCCATCACGCACGAGCCGGCGACCTGAACGTCGTGCTTCGACAGGAACAGCGCAGACGGATTGGCAACGCCCCTTAGCCCGCGATCGGTCATTGCGAACACGCCGAGCTCGTTAACTGCGCCGAAGCGGTTCTTGAACGCGCGAATCAGGCGGAACGACGAGTGCGAGTCGCCCTCGAAGTACAGCACCGTGTCGACCATATGCTCGAGCACCCGTGGCCCGGCGAGTGAGCCGTCCTTGGTCACGTGGCCGATCATGATTAACGTCAGCCCGGACTGCTTGGCCAGGCGCGTCAGTTGCGCGGCGCACTCGCGCACCTGCGCCACGGAACCCGGCGCCGATTGCAGTTGCTCCGAGTAGAGCGTCTGGATCGAATCGATCACCAGCACCGATGGTTTTTCAGCGGCAACGGTGGCGACAATGCGCTCCAGCGAAATTTCCGACAGCAAGCGGACTCGCGCCGCATCGACACCGAGCCGCCGCGCGTGCAGCGCGACTTGCGCGGCCGACTCTTCGCCGCTGACGTACAGCACCAACGCGCTGGCCGACAGTGCGGCGAGCGACTGCAACAGCAACGTGGACTTGCCGATGCCCGGATCGCCGCCGATCAATACGACACCGCCCTCGACGAAGCCGCCGCCCAGCACGCGGTCAAACTCGTCGATGCCCGATGTGATGCGGGGCATCTCGCGCGCCTGCACGTCCCCCAGCAACTGCACCGGCGCAGTGGATACGAGCGCTGCATAGCGATGCTCCGTCGGCATCTCGACGCGCGCTTCAGTCATCGCGTTCCATGCATTGCAATGCGGGCACTGACCCTGCCACTTCAAGCTCGCGCCACCGCACTCGGAGCAAACGAATTGTGTCTTTACCTTGGCCATTGGCGGAGCTAATTCACCTCAGTGACGGGCACACGCGGTGCCAGTGCACACATCAATTCGTACCCGACGGTGCCGCAAAGATTTGCGACTTCGTCGATCGGAATATGCGTACCCCATAGTTCAACATCGCTGCCGACTCCGGACTGCGGCGCTGCGGTCAGGTCGACCGTGATCATGTCCATCGACACCCGTCCGGCAATCGGCACGCGAACACCATCGACCCACACCGGCGTGCCGTCCGGCGCATTGCGCGGATAGCCGTCTGCATAGCCGCAGGCCACGACGCCGATGCGCATATCGCGCGGCGCTGCGAATCTTGACCCGTAGCCAACCGCCTGCCTCGCTTCAAGCGTTTGCACTGCAATCAGTCGCGACTGCAATGTCATCGCGGGCTCAACGCCAAGCTTGGCCGCACTATGAGACTCGTCGGTCGCCGCGCCATACAACACGATGCCCGGACGCACCGAATCGCCTTTGACTTCGGGCCGCAGGAACAACGCCGCAGAATTTGCAAAGCTGCGCGCTTCGGGCCAGTCACCGGCAACGCGATCCAGCGCGTCCAGCTGCTCGACCGGACCGGTCGCCGCATCGGCACGATCAGCGTTTGCAAAGTGAATCATCAAGGTCAATTGCGCCACATTGGCGCACGCCTTCAGCCGCCGATAGGCCGATGTTGCGTCACGCGCGTTGCGCGCATCGAAGCCGAGCCGGTTCATGCCGGTGTTGAATTTCATGTAAACGTCGATCGGCGTTCGAAGCTGCGCACGTTCGAGCATGTCGATCTGCTCAACCGTGTGCACCACCGGCGTCAGCTTGAGCGCCGCGACCGTGTCCAGATCTCGCGCTTCGAAGCACCCTTCGAGTAGCAGTATCGGTCGCGACCAACCGGCGTCGCGCGCCTGCTGTGCTTCATCCAGATCGAGCAACGCCAGGCCATCCGCTTGCGCAAATGCGTGTACCGCACGCGCAAGCCCGTGTCCATAAGCGTTCGCCTTGACCACCGCCCAAACGAACCGGCCGCGCGCATGCTCGCGCGCGAGCGCCAGGTTGCGGCGCATCGCTGCCAGATCGATCACGGCGCGTATCGGACGAGGCATTGGAAATCAAATCTTGAAAAGGAACTCAATAGCATAGTGTTGCAGGTCATCGCTCGAGAGTAAGCGCGTGATATAACAACTCGCGAAACGCCTCGGCGACCCGCCGAAACGCCACTGGGGAGACGTTTCTTTTGCCTTCCGGATATCTGATCGTTCTGTGAAGCACGTCCAGTGAAGCGCGGCTTCTACGTCATCATGGCCGCGCAGTTTTTTTCGTCGCTGGCCGATAACGCATTGCTGATTGCGGCGATCGCACTGCTGCGCCAGATCGAGGCGCCGGCGTGGATGACGCCGATGCTGAAACTGTTCTTCGTCTTCTCGTACGTCGCCCTGGCCGCGTTCGTCGGCGCCTTTGCGGATTCGTTTCCGAAGGCGAAGGTCATGTTCATCACGAACACGATCAAGATCGGCGGCTGCATGATGATGTTCCTCGGCGCACATCCGCTGCTTGCCTATGCGGTGGTCGGCTTCGGTGCTGCTGCCTACTCCCCGGCCAAGTACGGCATCCTGACCGAG
>CAZKNV010000376.1:0-2619 GCA_964554145.1 uncultured Burkholderiaceae bacterium | reverse complement strand
CGGAAACGCGGTTCGGCTCGAAATTTTGCGGACCTGCCCGCTTCCGCTGCAGCAACTTCTGCAGGAGCAGTTTCAGATTCCCAGCGAGGCGGTGTTCCAGGTCGATGGGCCAGTCAACCTGGTTCGGCTCAATCAACTGGTCGATCATCTGACTCAGCCGAAACTGCGCTGGCCGCCGTTTGCACCTGCCTGGCCGCGCAAGCTGGCACAGGGTTCCGACATGTTCGAAGCGATGAAGCAGAGCGACATCCTGCTGCATCACCCGTATGAAAGCTTCGAGCCGGTCATCGAATTCCTGCGGCAGGCGGCGATCGATCCGAGGGTTGTCGTGATTCGCATGACGCTATATCGCACCGGCATCAGCTCGGTGATGGTGGACATCCTCGAGGAAGCGGCGCGGCGTGGCAAGGAAATCACCGCGATCGTCGAGCTCAAGGCGCGCTTCGACGAAGAGGCGAACATCAATCTGGCAGAGCGGCTGGAAGCGGTTGGGGCGCAGGTCGTCTATGGTGTCGTCGGGCTTAAAACGCACGGCAAGATGACGCTGGTACTGCGGCGGGAAGAGGTGCGCGGCCGTCCGGCATTGGTGCGCTATGCGCATCTGGGCACCGGCAATTACCACTCGGCGACGACCAAACTTTATACCGACTTCGGCATGCTGACTACGCACCCTGAAATTTGCAGCGACATGGAAAAGGCGTTTCTGCACATGACCAGCTTGACGAAAGTCGAGCGACTGAAGCATCTATGGATGGCGCCGTTCACGCTGCATCGGAACTTGTTGAGCGCTCTGGCCAATGAAGTAAAGATCGCGCGCCAGGGCAAGCCCGCACGCGTGATCGCGAAAATGAATGCGCTCACCGACGAAGCAACGATCAATGCCCTGTACGGCGCATCGCAGGCGGGTGTCAGGATCGATTTGATCGTGCGCGGCGCCTGCGCGCTGCGGGCGGGCGTGAAGGGACTGTCGGGCAACATCCGCGTGCGCTCGATCGTTGGACGATTTCTCGAACATCACCGGATCTACTGTTTCCGCAACGGCGGTGCGCCGAAGGTCTACTTGTCGAGCGCCGACTGGATGGGTCGCAATCTGTTTCGCCGCATCGAAATTGCATGGCCGGTGCTGGATCCGAAGCTGCGCAAGCGCGTGATCGACGAAGGATTGACTCCGTATCTCGAAGACACGCAAGATACCTGGGCCCTGGACGTCAATGGCGAATATCGAGCGCCACGGGCCGGCGCCAACGCGCGTTCGGCGCAGCGCGAACTGCTGAGCGCATTGGCGGCCAGCGTGGGCGAAACATAATGGAGCTCATTCTGTGGCGCCATGCCGAAGCGGAGCCCGGCGCGCCCGATCTCGGCCGCAAGCTGACTGCCAAGGGCGAAAAGCAGGCACGCCGGGTGGCCGAATGGCTGCATTCGCGTTTGCCGCAGACCGCCAGGGTTTACGTGAGCCCGGCGACGCGCGCGCAGCAGACTGCGCGGGCATTGGCAGAGATTTCGCACCACAAACTGCGCACCCTCGACGAGCTTGCGCCGGGTGCAACGGCCGCCGAGGTGCTGGCTGCAGCCGATTGGCCGAATTCGAAAGCAGCCATCGTCATCGTCGGGCATCAACCAACGCTCGGCCTGGTCGCAAGCGAGCTGCTCGGTGGTCAGGAGCAGGATTGGTCGATAAAAAAGGGTGGGTTGTGGTGGCTGAGCCAGCGCGAGCACGATGGCGACGAGCAAACGGTGCTGCGGGCGGTGGTTAATCCGGATTTGGTTTGAGCAACGCTCACAACGGGCGCAGCGTGAACGTGACCCCTACCCGCTCCCAGTGAGCAGCCTCTTCTTCTAGCAAGTATTGCGTCAGCGGATGCTGCGTCAGCCAGTCGCCTGCGAGCCCGAACTCGATTGACTTGCCGAACTTGAGCGACCAGTTCGGCAGGTCGACCGCGTTCCGGGCATGCGCCAGCACGACCGCGAGCCTTAGCGCAAGAATCTTCGTGGCCCGCTCGTGATCTTCGAGTGCCGCGTGTACCTTTTTCAAGTTACCGCGCTGACCCATGACGAGTGTCGCGAGGCGATCCTGGTCCGACGTCGAGAATCCGGCGAGATCGCTGTGCTGGATCAGATACGCCGAGTGCTTGTGGTAATCATTGTGCGAAATCGCGAAGCCGACCTCGTGCAGCAACGCGGACCAGCGCAGACGATTGGACATGTCTTCGCTCGCGGTGGGAGCAAGCGCCGCATGAAATTGAGCGGCGATTGCCGCAACGCGCTGCGCTTGCGGACGATCGACGCCGAACCGCCCCTGCATGCGTACCACCGTCGAATCGCGCAAATCCTTACGCTCGCGCCTGCCCAGCAGGTCGTACAGCACGCCGACTCGCAATGCGCCACGCGCCGGTCGCATTGCATCGATCTCGAGCGTATCGAACACCGCTGATAGCACCGCCACTCCGCCTGCCAGCACTTCCTGCCGATCGGGCTTCATGCCAGCCAGACGAATGCGCTTGATTTCGCCTGCCTCGAGCAACGCATATCGCAGCGTCAGCAGGCCCTCGGGCGTGATCGTGCCGTCGGTCCAGCCCTGGGTCCGCAAAATGTCGGACACGGCGCCGATCGTTCCGCTCG
>CAZKNV010000375.1:0-2631 GCA_964554145.1 uncultured Burkholderiaceae bacterium | reverse complement strand
GACGGCAGCATGCCGATCGAGCCGGTCAGCATCGCCGCTTCGTCCGACAGTATGTCGCCGAACATGTTGCCGGTGACGATGACGTCGAAGCTTTTCGGCGCCTTCAGCAGTTGCATCGCGGCGTTATCGACGTACATGTGGTCGAGCGCAACGTCCGAATACTCGGCGTGCACCTCGGTGACCACTTCTCTCCAGAATTGAAATGTCGCCAGCACATTGGCTTTGTCGACGCTGGTGACTTTGCGCCGGCGTTTACGCGCAGCTTCGAACGCTACTCGCGCGATACGTTCTATTTCCGGCCTGGAATAGCGCATCGTGTCGAACGCCTCAGGCGCACCGGCGAAGGGACCATCCGGCGCAGAACGAAAGCCGCGCGGCTGACCGAAATAAATGTCGCCCGTCAGCTCACGCACGATCAGCAGATCGAGCCCGGCGACCAGCTCCGGCTTCAAGCTCGACGCGTGCGTTAACTCCGGATAGCAGATCGCAGGGCGAAAATTGGCAAACAGCCGCAGCTCCCTGCGCAAGCCGAGGATTGCCTGCTCGGGGCGAAGAGGACGTTCGAGCGTGTCGTACTTCCAATCGCCGACCGCGCCGAAAAGAACCGCGTCAGCGGCCTGCGCCAGCTTTAGCGTCGAATCAGGTAGCGGATGGCCGTGCGCTTCATACGCGGTACCGCCGACTTCGGCGAACTCGAGCTCGAACCGCTCATCGAGCGCTTGGAGCACACGTACCGCTTCGGCAATGATCTCCTTGCCGATGCCATCGCCCGGCAGCACCGCGATGCGCATTTCGCCCTACGCGCTCGTCTTGACGAGCCAGGGTTGCTCGGTCAGCCGTTTCTTCTCGAACGCCGCGATCTTGTCCTTGTGACGCAACGTCAGTTCGATGTCGTCGAATCCATTCAGAAGGCAATGCTTGCGAAACGGCGCGACTTCGAATGCATGCTCTGTACCGTCGGGCTCGACAACTCGCTGGCGCGGCAGATCGACTGTCAGTCGATAGCCGAGATGTGCCGCTACTTCGTCGAACAGGCGATCGACGACGCTTTCGGGCAGTACCACCGGCAGCAAGCCGTTCTTCGTGCAATTGTTGAAAAAAATATCGGCAAAGCTCGCTGCGATGACGGCGCGAAATCCATATTGCAGCAACGCCCACGGCGCATGCTCGCGCGAAGAGCCGCAGCCGAAGTTCTTGCCGGCCAGCAGGATCGAAGCGCCGTGATAGCGCGGCTCATTCAACACGAAGTCCGGATTCAGCGGCCGCTTGTCGTTATCCATCCCGGGTTCGCCGCGATCCAGGTAGCGCCACTGATCGAACAGATTCGGGCCGAAGCCGGTCCGCCTGATCGACTTCAGGAACTGCTTCGGAATGATCGCGTCGGTATCGACGTTGGCGCGTGCGAGCGGCGCAACCAGCCCGGTGTGGACATCAAACTTCTGCATCGAAGTTATTTCTTCGCCTTTTCCTCGATTTTTCCGCCGACTTTCTCGACGTCTCTACCGAAGCCTTCCATCGTTTGGCAGGCGACCAGCGCGAATACCGCGGCAAGCATGATGAACAACAGTTTCATTACGGACTCCTTAAGCAAGTCTTGTCGTGGTCATTGAAGCTTTCTGACATCGGCGAAATGCCCTTCGATCGCAGCCGCCGCCGCCATCGCCGGTGAAACCAGGTGCGTGCGGCCGCCTGTCCCCTGACGGCCTTCGAAATTGCGATTGCTGGTGGATGCGCAACGTTCACCCGGTTCGAGCCGGTCTGCGTTCATCGCCAGGCACATCGAGCAGCCGGGCTCGCGCCATTCAAAGCCGGCGGCGCGAAATATCTTGTCGAGTCCTTCGCGTTCAGCCTGCGCTTTTACCAAACCCGAACCGGGGACGACCATTGCAAGCTTGATGCTGCCCGCCACTTTCTTGCCGAGCCGTTTGACGACCCATGCTGCCTCGCGCAGGTCCTCGATGCGGCCGTTGGTGCATGAGCCGATAAACACCTTGTCAAGGCGGATTCCGGTTACCGGCGTCTTCGGCTGCAATCCCATGTAGTCGAGTGCGCGTTCCATCCCTTCGCGCTTGACCGGATCTCGTTCAGCTTCCGGGTCCGGCACTGCGCCGTCGATCGTCGTCACCATCTCAGGGGACGTGCCCCATGTCACTTGCGGTTTTATTTCCTCGGCACGCAGCTCGATAACGCGGTCGAATTTTGAGCCCGGGTCCGAGCGCAATGTGCGCCAGTGTTTCGCGGCCGGTTCGAATTGCTCCACCGTGGGAGCGAAGGGGCGGCCACGGACATAGTCGATCGCCTTCTCGTCCACCGCGACCATCCCGGCGCGCGCGCCGGCTTCGATCGTCATGTTGCACACGGTCATCCGGCCTTCCATCGACAGCGCTTCGATCGCAGTGCCGGCGAATTCGATCGCATGACCGGTGCCGCCGGCAGTGCCGATGCGGCCAATCACCGCCAGCACGATGTCTTTTGCGGTACAGCCGGTCGGCAAACGACCATCGACCTTGACCAGCATGTTGCCGGCTTTCTTGGTCAGCAACGTTTGCGTCGCCAGCACGTGTTCGACTTCGCTGGTGCCGATGCCGAACGCGAGCGCGCCGAATGCGCCGTGCGTGCTGGTATGCGAAT
>CAZKNV010000374.1:0-2636 GCA_964554145.1 uncultured Burkholderiaceae bacterium | reverse complement strand
GCTCAATGACCTGGCTGAGGCCGAGGCCATCGCCGGGCAATCCGCGGCGAAGCCGCGCGGCACCTTGCGGTTAACGTGCTCGCACAACATGGCGGAGCGAAGAATCGCGCCAACGATCGCGAGCTTTGTTGAACGCTACCCGGACGTTAAATTCGACCTCACGGTGTCCGATCGTCTGATCGATTTGATCGACGAAGGCTTCGATCTGGCGATTCGTATCGGCCAGATCGGCAGCGACCGTCTGGTGGCGCGCCGCCTCGGGCAGACGCAATTGATCGTGTGCGCAGCGCCGGCGTATCTGCAGCGCCACGGTGCGCCCGCAACGCCGAACGATCTCGCCCAACATAATGTGTCGACGTACGCCTATTCGAGTGCGCCGCGTAGCTGGCGCCTGGCGGACCGCGAAGGCCAAGTGCACGAAGTGCGCGTCACCGGAAACCTGCACGCGAATAGCGGCGAGGCGCTATGCGCCGCGGCCGTTGCGGGGTTGGGCATCATCTGCGAGCCTGATTTCGTGGTCGGTGACGCCATTGCCGCAGGCCGACTCGTGCGCGTTCTGCCGGGCTTCGAAGCGACGAGAGCCGATATGTGGGCGGTCTATCCAAGCCGGCGACATTTGTCGCTGAAAGTCAGGCTATTCGTCGATCACGTGGCTCGCGAGTTCGACGAAACGACCTGATTCTGGTGTTCAACCTCTAAAACGCGGGTTGACTTGCCTCAACGGCCTCTGGAATAGTACGATCGTTCGTTTTTTGGATTCGATCATGGCGATTGCCGAGGCCGTTGCATCTCCCGCGAGCAGGGGCGAAAGAAGTAAGGGCGAAAAAACGCGCGCGATGATCGTGCAGGCCGCGCTTGAAATCGCCAGCCGCGACGGCCTCGAAGGCCTGACGATCGGCGTACTCGCCGACCAGATGCAGATGAGCAAGAGCGGCGTGTTCGCGCATTTCGGCTCGCGCGAGGACCTGCAGCTTGCGGTGCTGAAGGAATACGTGCGTCGCTTCGTCGATGAAGTGCTGCGGCCTGCGGTGGCAAAACCGCGCGGCTTGCCGCGGCTGGAAGCGATTCTCGATCGATGGGTTGCATTTTTGGCGCGCGAAATGACACGCGGCTGCATCATGATCGCCGGCGCCGTTGAATACGACGATCGGCCCGGCCCGCTGCGCGCAGAGATGGTCACGATCATTACCGGCTGGAAGCGCGAGCTGCTGAAGGCGATCCGGCAGTCGGTTGCTGAACGACATTTGAAGGCGGATGCCGATGCGCATCAGATGGTGTTCGAGATCTACGGTTTGATGCTCGCAATGCATCAGGACGCGCGATTGCTGCGCTCGGCGGACAGCGCAAAGCGAGCTCGAGCTGGCCTGCGCCGTTTGATCGACGGCGTTCGCTTAACTTAGGAGTTGCAATGCCGATTTACAAAGCCCCGTTGCGTGACCAGCAGTTCGTGATTCATGAAGTACTGGGCGCCGTCGAGATGTTAAAAGCGCTGCCGCGCTATGCGGAGTTGGATGCCGATACGATCAATCAGGTCGTCGAAGAATCCGGCAAGTTCTGCGAAGAGCTGCTGCTGCCGATCAACCAGTCCGGCGACGCAGAAGGTTGCACGTACGACAGAGCGACCCGGTCCGTAACAACGCCGCAAGGTTTCAAGCAGGCGTACGAAGCGTTTTGCGCCGCCGGCTGGTCGGGACTGGCAGGCGAGACCGAATACGGCGGCCAGGGATTGCCGCACCTGCTGCAGATCGCGTTTTATGAGATGCAGTACTCGACCAATCAGGCATGGGCGATGTACCCGGGACTGACGATCGGCGCGACCGAGTGTTTCTTGCTGCACGGTTCTGAAGAGCAGAAGAATCTTTATCTGCCGAAGCTCACCTCCGGCCAGTGGACCGGCACGATGTGCCTGACCGAGCCGCACTGCGGCACCGATCTGGGAATGTTGCGCACCAAGGCCGAGCCGCAAGCTGACGGCAGTCATCAATTGTCAGGGCAAAAGATTTTTATCTCATCGGGCGAGCACGACTTGGCGGAAAACATTGTTCACCTGGTGTTGGCGCGTCTGCCGGATGCGCCGCAGGGAACGAAGGGCATCTCGCTGTTCATCGTGCCGAAGTTCTTGCCGGACGGTTCGGGTGCGGATGCGAAAGTCGGCGCGCGCAACGGGCTGTATTGCGGGGGCATCGAACACAAGATGGGAATTCACGGCAATGCGACGTGCCAGATGAATCTTGACGGCGCCACCGGCTGGTTGATCGGGCAGCCGAACAAAGGTTTGAACGCGATGTTCACGATGATGAACGGTGCGCGACTGGGCGTCGGCGTTCAGGGCCTCGGTTTGAACGAAGTCGCGTATCAAAACGCGGCGGCGTACGCGAAGGACCGCATCCAGGGTCGCTCGCTGTCGGGCGTCAAGGCGCCGGACAAACCGGCCGATCCGATCATCGTGCATGCCGACGTACGCAGGATGCTGCTGACTGCACGTGCGTACGCCGAAGGCGGCCGTGCATTTGCCTACTGGGTCGCTCTGATGGCGGATCTTCAGTTCCATCATCCCGACGAGCAGCAGAGAAAGTTCGCAGCCGACATGATGGCGCTGATGACGCCGATCGTGAAGGCGTTCATGACCGACAACG
>CAZKNV010000373.1:0-2637 GCA_964554145.1 uncultured Burkholderiaceae bacterium | reverse complement strand
AATTCCTGCACTCACACGCGAAGTTTGGTGAGGAGCTGATACGCGAGCAGCTCGGTACCGAGCGCTGCGCCATTTACGCCAACGTGGCGCGGTCACATCATGAGCGGTTCGACGGCAACGGCACTCCCGACGCGCTGACCGGTCAGGAAATCCCGCTGGAAGCGCGCATCGTGCATGCGGCGGACGCTTACGACTCGCTGACCCACGATCGGCCGTGGAGAAAGGCGCTGCCGCACGACGAAGTGCGAATTTATTTGTGCACTGAGAAGAGCGCGCAGTTCGACCCTGCGGTCGTCGATGCGCTTCTGCACGTCGTCAAAGACTTGCGCTCCCACGGGCGGAGTCTTGACGATCAGCTGGTCGAAATCGCGGAGCCGTCGGAGTTCGTCAAGGCGCGCCGAGGGCTGGGGAAACTGCTCTTGAATTGATGTGATGAACCCACTGGCGCGGGCGCGCACCGGGGTTCTGGCACTATTTGCCGCGTACCGTCAGACAAGTGGGAAGGCCGCATGACCATCACTGACCGCATCGAACTGAACCCCAACATCATGTTGGGCAAGCCGGTGATCCGTGGCACGCGCATCACGGTTGAGCTCATCCTGCGCAAGATCGCCGAAGGCGCCGACGAAGCAACCCTTCTGGCGGCGTATCCCACCTTGAACAGGGCAGACATTCAGGCTGCCGTCACATACGCAGCTGATTCACTTGCGCACGAAAAAACGATTCTGCTAACGGGACAGAATTAGATCGCGGCGCGATGCGGTTCCTGGCGGATGAGAGTTGCGACTTCGCCGTTGTCCTTGAGCCTGGCCGCGTTCGCATCTCCCGCTCGCCGTGAGCAAACCTCCGCGACCACGCTGCATCGTGATCGCCGGTCCGAATGGCGCGGGCAAGACAACCTTCGCACGTGACTTTCTGACGACAGAAGCTGACGTCGTTAACTTCATCAATGCCGACCTGATTGCCACGGGACTCTCGCCACTTAAGCCTGAGCAAGCCGCAGTCGCCGCGGGAAGAGTGTTTATCGGTGAAATCGATCGCCTGGCCCGCGCGCACGAAAGTTTTGCTTTTGAGAGCACGCTAGCCGGCGTTGGCTACGCAAAGCGCCTGCGAAAAGTGAAGCGAGACGGTTATGTAGTGGAGATCGTCTATCTGAAGATCAGCTCGCCGCAACTAGCTCTGCGGCGCATTGCCACGCGAGTAAAGCAAGGCGGCCACAACGTCCCGCGAGCCGATGTGCTGCGTCGATTCGATCGAAGCTGGAAGAATTTCCGGGATTTGTATCGGCCGTTGGCTGACAGGTGGTCTGTGTACGATAACTCTGGTGCTGCACCAGTCCTTCTCGAACAATGGCCATGACTACAAACTCTCGTTCTATCAAGCCGAACGACTTCTCTAAGGCGGTCGGCCGTTCGCTAAGGCGTGCTGCGAAAGAGGCGCGTCGAATCGCGCGCATGCATGGCACACCGGTGTACGTCATGAAAAATGGCAAAGTTGTGGCTGAAAAGCCGTAGCTTGCGCGAGCGGCGGCAGTCACGACTGATGTGATGAAGGCTCAGCCGCCCGGCGAACGCCGAGTCCCCGCACGCAAGCGCGCTAGTGTGACGTCGTTGCCCATTGTAGAGAGCGGTAATTCTGAAGTTGTCCTCTATGAGGCGGCGGGGGGTGAGGTCCATCTGGACGTTAGGCTGGACCGCGACACTGTTTGGCTGACGCAGGCGCAGATGGCGGATTTGTTCGGGCGCGAGCGTTCAGTGGTGACCAAGCACCTTCGAAATGCTTTTACCGAGGGGGAGCTTGATTCGAAGGCAACATGTGCAAAATTTGCACAAGTTCAACAAGAGGGTGACAGGACAGTCACACGCTACGTTGAGCACTACAACCTCGACGTCATCATCTCGGTCGGGTATCGCGTCAAGTCGGCTCAGGGTACGCGCTTTCGGCAGTGGGCCACTCGCCTGCTGCGCGAGCATTTAGTCAAAGGCCACACGCTCAATCAGAAGCGGCTCGCAGAGCGCGGGTTGTCGGAGGCGCGGCAATCGCTGGAACTTCTTGCACGCACGCTGCGCAATCAGGCGCTGGTCGACGACACAGGCCGCGCAGTGTTGGATCTGATTGTCGGCTACGCCGATACGTGGCGCGTGCTGCTTGCATACGACGAGAATCGCCTTGCCCCGCCGAGTGGCAGCAGCCCGGCGCGCGGGGTACTCGACTACAAACGCGCCAGTGCGGCGATCACCGAATTCAAACGCGAGCTGATGACGCGCAATGAAGCCGGCGGTCTTTTCGGCAACGAGCGCGGCGAAGCATTGCAGGGGATTTTGGGCAGCATCGAGCAGACGATGTTCGGCGAACCGCTTTATCGCTCGCGCGAGGAAAAGGCCGCGCATCTGCTGTACTTCGTGATCAAGGATCATCCATTTTCGGATGGCAACAAGCGCATCGGCTCGTTCCTGTTCATGCTTTACCTGCAGCAGGAACAAGTCTCGCACCACCTGAATCCGCAGGCGCTTACTGCGCTGGCGCTGCTGATTGCTGAAAGTGCGCCCGCTAACAAAGATCTGATGGTGCGGCTAATCCTTAATCTGCTGGCGAGCGACGGTGCTCCTTAGAACCTAAATTTGCGGAAGGTCTTGT
>CAZKNV010000372.1:0-2641 GCA_964554145.1 uncultured Burkholderiaceae bacterium | reverse complement strand
CCTGCTCGGCCGTGTTGTTGATGCGGCCCACCAGGCCGCGCAATTCCTCGACCGTATAGTTGACCGAGTCTGCAATGGCGCCGGTAATGTCTTCGGACACCGTGGCCTGCACCGTCAGATTACCGTCGGCCACTTCCTGCAGCTCGTTCATCAATCGCAAAATGGCGGCCTGATTCACGTCGTTGGTTTTCTTCGCGTCCTGCTCGAGCCGCTCGGCCTGCATCCGCTGAACGTCGGCTTCCGATGCGCGCTGGCGAGTGTCTTCCAGCAGCACCTTGAAAATCGCCAGCGCCGCCAGCAACAGCCCGCCGCCGAAAAACGCCATCATGAAAAAGTTGACGACGCGCGTGCGTTGCTCCTGGGTGTAAAGCTGGCCCAGCTCGCCTACTTCTGTCCGCAACATTTCCGAATCGCGCAATATGGCGAGCTCAGCCTCTTTCGCTTGCACGACTGCCTGCAAGTTGCCGATAGCGCCTTCAATCGACTTCTGGAACTCGCCGTATATCTTCAGCAATTCCTGCAGTCGCGAGCGCGTTTCCGGTTCGGTTGCTGCGCTGACACGCAGCGCATCGCTGCCAGACAGCAGCGCCTGCGTCAGATCGCGGAACTGGTTGATGTCGCGGCCAAGCGTCAGCGCGACTTCGGCGTTCGCCACGTTGCCGGCGACCAGCGAGTTCGCACTTTTGCCCAGCCGTTGCGTCAGCGTCACGAGCTGGGAGGCAGTGGCGATTTCGCGCGACGGCGCGCTGCCCTGCAGCTTCAGCGACGTGATTTCTTCGGTCAGTTGCTGCAGGCGCGGGCTCGTATCGTTGATCTTCTTGATCACATCGCCGAATGCCAACAGAATTTTCTCGTTGGCCATGATGACCGACGCCGCCGACTCGCTGGCGCGCCAGTTGTCCGATAGCTTCTGCAGCGCCGGCTGCGTACCGTCGCCGCCTGAGGGCGAAAGATTGCGCAGCGGATCACCGTTGATCAGTGCATCCAGGTTCGCGGCAATCGCGTCGCGGCTTTCCTTGACCTCGGTAAATGCAATGCGGTTACCCGCGACCGCATTCGGCGCCGCCTTCGCCAGGCGCTGCGTGTGCATCAACGAGTCGCCGACGATCTCGATCTGCAACGCGCCGTTGGCCGCCAGGCGGTTATCGAAGAACAGCACTGCGACGAAGAAAAACAGGAACGTGCCCATCAACAACAGCAAGACCTGGATCTGCAGGTTGACGGGCCTGTCGCCGAGCAGCGGCAGCCGCATCGCGATGAGGCGATCCATGAAGCGCATCGCCCGGCCGCTTCTTTCGGGGCGTTCGATCATTACCGTGCGCGGTGCCGGCGTTGCAGTCGGCGTACGCGGCGATATCGTATCCAGCGCACCCGACACGCGAAACGAGTTGCCACGATTGCGGCTCGATCGCTCCTTCGGTTTTTTCTTGCCGGACGTCAATCCCATGTCGAGTGCCATCTAACCCTCCGCCACTACCGCCGCCTTACACCACTTGTGTGCCGCCTCGAAATCGGGGCGGCGTCGTATCGCCGCTTGTTGCGGTCGCCGTTTTCTATCGTCGCGTTTTACTGTCGATAAAGCATGACGCACTGCCTATATTCCGATCGATGCAAAACTGCCTGACGTTGCCAGCTCGCGCAGTTCCAGCTCGGTCATCGTCAGCCCGTCGTTGTCTCGATAGCGCGCTTGCTCCCAGCTGGCGCGCCCTGCGGGCACCGCGCCATCGAGCGGCGTCAGATCCTTCAGGTTGCGGATGCCGAACGCGCGCGTGACCAGGATGCCGGCGTTCACGCCGAGCACTTCTCCGAGTACGAGAATCTGCTGCGTCTGGTCTGCCGACAGCGGATCGCGGCCGGTCAACTGCTGCAAGTCCACCACGCCGATCAATCTGCCGCGCACGTTCGCCAGTCCGCGATACCACGGACGAGTCCACGGCACCGGCGCAATCTCCGGCAGGCTGACTATCTCGCCCGCCAGCGCCATTTCGATCAGATAGTTTTCCGAACCGATACGCACCGCCAGACGGGTCGGCTCGACCGGCTTGTTCGGCGCCTCTTTCAAGCGCTGCGCCAACTGCAACGAAAATTCGCGCAGTTTGACCAGTTGTCGGCTGGAGGCGTCGCTACTCGTTGCCATGTTCGAGTTTGGTCTATTGCTTAATTTGGTCTATTGCTTAATTAAATGCAGCGATCTTTTCGAGCAGCTCGTCCGGCTTGACCGGCTTGACGACGTAGTCGCGCGCGCCCTGCCGCAGCCCCCAGATACGATCGGTCTGCTGATTCTTGCTGGTACACATGATGATCGGAATGTTTCGCGTGACCGGATCCCTGGATAGCGCGCGCGTTAACTGAAAGCCGTTTTGCCCGGGCATCACGACATCCATCAGGATCAGATCGGGCGGCACCGCCTTGACCTTGATCATCGCCTCGTCGGCGTTTTCCGCGGTTGAAACGGTGAAACCCTGCCTGGTCAGCATTTCACTCAGAAAATGACGCTCCGTCGGCGAATCGTCGACGATCAATACTTTTTTAATCGGCATGGCTTTCCCCAAAGCTCAACAAAAGCAGGGTTTCACTTTTGTCCGCACGTTTTTAATTCATCGAATGCTGTCGCACGGCAGTCAGCAAACTGTCCTTGGTA
>CAZKNV010000371.1:0-2645 GCA_964554145.1 uncultured Burkholderiaceae bacterium | reverse complement strand
ATATTGCGCACCATATGGTGCAGGAACGCGTTCGCGGTGACGCTAATGTGAACCAGCGATCCGGCGCGATGCACCGTCAGCTGCTCGATGTCGCGCACCGGAGTGGTGGCCCGGCATTCGGCTGAGCGAAACGATGTGAAATCGTGGCGGCCGATTAAATGCATCGCCGCCTGCTGCATCGAGCCTTCATCGAGCGGCCGAAAAACCCAACCGACACGCCCATGCGCCAACGGCGATCGCACCGGCGTATTCAGGATCCAGTAGTCATAACGGCGGCGGCGCGCGCCATAGCGCGCATGGAACTCATCGTCCACCTGTCGTGCCCAGCGAACCGCGATCGACGTGGGAAGAAAGCGATTAACGCCGCGCACCCATGCGCTTGGCGGGCGCTGGGCACCGGTGTCGAAGTGAATGACCTGGTCGAGCGCGTGAACGCCCGAATCGGTACGGCCCGCACAGATCGTTGCCACCGCCGAACCGGCAATCTGCGCCAGCGCGCGCTCGACGGCATCCTGCACGCTGCGGCCGTCCGCTTGCGTCTGCCAGCCGTTAAAGGTCGCGCCGTCGTACTCGAGGCCGAGCGCGAGCCGGCAGTGCCGGCTCACTGGCTCAACTCTCGATTTGTTTGATCAGATCGACCGCTGCCTGGCGCTGTTCGCGCGTACCGTCGCGCATTACTTCATCGAGCAGTTCGCGCGCGCCGTCCTTGACGCCCAGATCGATATAGCCACGCGCCAGATCAAGCTTGGTGGCCATCTGTTGTGCGAGCGCGCTGCCCGGCTCGGTTTCGCCGCGCTTGGTCGCTGCGTCAAGACTGACCGCAGACAAATCGAAATCGATCAGAGGAACGGTAGCCTGATCCGTATTCGCCGTCAGCCGCGCGGCCTGCTCGTCGGGCAAGCTGCCTACTGCTGCTGACTTCATGCCAATGACGGTTGGGCGCGACAGCGCTTCCTCCATCACGGGCGCGACCGGCATACGGGTCGACGGTGGAAACGGCATACGAGTCGACGGCGGAATGTTCAGGTCCAGATCGGGAATTGCCCCGACACCGGTGGTGGCCGTCGGTGCCATCGCCGGATATCTTTCCTTTGGCAGCGCGACATCGATATCGGCCACTGCTGGCGGCTCGGCTCTCTGCGGCGTGGTCGGTGCAAACACATCGGTATCGGCACGTGCTGGCGCCGTGTCCAGCTCCGGCATACGCGTCGACACGTCGAGATTGCCCATCTTGGTCGGGCCGAGATCGAAATCGAGCGAACCGAAGTCGGTGGAAGGACTGGTCGCGGGGCCTGCCGCCGCGCCATTCTTGCTGGCGGGCTCGGCGCCCGGCAACGTTGCGCGGAACTGCGTGGTTGGTGCCGAAGTCGTCGCCGGACCGGACATCTTGGTGTCCTGCGGCATCTTGGTTTCGACCTGCATCGTGCTGTTGCCCATCCTCGTGTCGACCACCATCTGGGTCAACGGCGGCACGTTGGCAGATGTCGTATCGCGGCTCATCACTGAGCTGCCGGTCAGGCCGCCAAGGTCGAGGCCCGCGGTCGCTCCTCCGCCCAATGTCGACGGCCGGCCGGAACGCGTGTTGGGATCGAGCCGGAAGCCAGTCGTCGGACCGCGCGCTGCCTCGCTCATTGCCGCACCTACGACTGCGCCGGCGAACATTGCGTGCGTTGGATCTACCGTGCGCCCGAGTTTGACGGCGCGCTCCCAATCTTCGCCCGTGCTGCCGGTGCGATCGCGCAACTCTTCGGCCACCGCCATGAACGACGTCTTGTCGCCACGCCGCGCATAGATTTCCATCAGCTTGACTCTTACCGCATGCCGATCAGGCTGCAGGCGCACCGCTTCCTTCAGGATATCTTCGGCCTGCTCCTCGCGACCGTAGGCGATGTAAACGTCCGCCTCGGCGACCGGGTCGACTTCGTTCGAATCGAGCTGCGACGCAGCCGGAATGAAGCTCGAGTTGAATGTACTGGTGCCGGTGTCGACGCTTTGGCCCCCGGTCGCGCCAAACAGCGAATTCGCCTGAGTGCCTTCGCCGGTTTCCCTGAAGCGGTCGCTACTTTCGGCCTTGCGCTTGCGATACCAGCTCCAGCCGAACAACGCCGCCAGCAGTGCGACGATGGCGGCCAAGGCAGCCAGCGTCGTTGTGTTACTCAGCAGGTCAGAGAAAAAGCCTGGCTCATCGCGCGGTGGCGGCGGCGGTGGCGCAGCCTTCTTCACCGGCGGCGGCGCTGTGGCTGCCGGCGGAGTGACCGCAACCGCCGGCGCCGACTTGGCGCTATCGATCGGAGTCGGCGTTACCGGTGGCGTACCTGGTGGCGAGACGGGTGTTACCGGAGCCGGAGTCGGCAACGTGACACCGGGAGCCGGTGCCGGCGGAGTGGGAGTCGGTGCCGGCATCGGCGCAGGCGGCGGTGGCGCGACCGCCATCGGCGCTGGCGTGGCGGGCGCAGTCGTCGCCGTTGGCGCGCCCTTTTCAGCCTGCTTCTGCGCCGCAGCTCCTGCCTTGCTTTGAACCTGCAGCGCTTTCTGAATCGCTTCGTTGGTCTTCTTCAGCTGCGCGGCGCGTTCCTGCTCTTCACGTACTGCGCGCGCCTTGGCAGCCGCTTCGTCAGCCCTGGCTGCAGCGGCACCGGTGGTGG
>CAZKNV010000370.1:0-2651 GCA_964554145.1 uncultured Burkholderiaceae bacterium | reverse complement strand
TGGCCGCGGCGCCGATGAGCGCGGCCCGTACTTGTGCGCGCCGAGGAGTGTACAGCCAGCAGTGTGCTTGCCGTTGGAGCGAGAGGCTATGAATGCGCGCCGGGGACTGTGGCGTGACGACGTGCCGGTTGCGCCTTGGGAATTTCGAGCTGCGAAGGTGCAGCCTGTGACGCCATAACGTTATTTGCCGCGCTCGGCGCGCTGTCTTTTGGCTTCGAGCAGCTTTGCAAGCGATTCCTTCATCTCCCGATTGTCAGTTATCGCCGCGGCCAGTCGTTCAACGAACTCGAACAAGAGACGGCGGATCGCTGTTGCAAACTGCAAACATTCTTCGTCGCTTTGCGCGTGAAGCCCTTCACTTAATGCATCGTGCAGCAGAGTCAGCGGGTTGTGGCCGTCGATCCTCAGGCTGTCCGGGATGCCGTGCTTGATGGCGTCGATCGCTCTCGTGAATTGTGTTTCTGTGCGTGCGCGTTCTAGGTCACCGATCATGTCGGTTGATGCGCGGAGCGCCCGCGCAACGGTTAGCACCTCGTCGATCAGCGCTGTCTTCTTCGCCTCGATGACGCGCCGGTAGTAGCCAAAGGCGCCGATGCCCATCCCTTGGCTCTCGCAGCGTCGACCCAATAGAAAGTATTCCTTTTCGTCACCGAGCAGAGTTAGAACGCGGCTCGGCGTTGGTGGGCCAAATTGAGGTTGCTCGCCGTACTTCAGCACGAGCGCGCCTGCGGCCTGAGGGCGGATTCGCACGGCAAATGTCTTCGAGCGGCTGCTGCAATTTCGGCAGGTGAACGTGATGTATTCGTTAACGTACTTTCCTATAGTTTGTTCAGGTCGCGAAATGAAGTTTCTGATGCCGTTGCAGTCGGGCCCGGTGCAATGCAAATTGAGAGTAGGTAACGTCAATGCGCGCCGACCCATGTTTTCCTCACCAAGCAAGTCGCGAACAAGCGACTCTTGTCCGGGCGGCACATTCTCAAAGAACTCTTTGGCTGTTAGCGTGTCTGGAGCGGAGGTGCCGTCTGGCCCCCCGACCAGCATCGTTGGTGGTTTATCCTGCATGCTTCTCCCCCTCCTCACGGCTTCGGTATGGATGATAGGCAGCGCCGGCGGCCGGGGGTGCTTCCGGGGGTACGTGAAAGCGGCCGAATCGCGTTTTCCCTGCTACATCAGCCCTTTACAATGGCCAGTTCTGTGGCCTGATCCGCCACCAAATTCCTTGCCGGTCGCCGCAACCATCACTCAGCTATGCGTCCAGTGCATCAAGCACCGCCTTCGGTTTCTTGGCAATGATGTTCAAGAGAACCAATGCGGTGCCTCTTGGTTCGCGGTCACCTCGTTCCCAATGCCGAAGCGTGCCCAGACTGATCGCAAAGCGCGCGGCAAATTCTTCTTGCGTGAGTCCGGTGCGCGCACGCACTGCCTTTACATCGATCGGAGAAGGCGCGTGCAAGCGTACCCCGGCACGTTTGCCTTTTTGATGCGCAATCGCTTCGCCCAGTCCGCGCCGAATACTTTCATATGCCTTGCTCATAGTCCTTTTCCCGCCATTCGCTTCAAAAGGGCCGTCAATGTGGCCAGTTCATTACGTTCCGCAGCCGATAGATCCGATTGCTCGTTCTTGCCGAACACAGTTAACAAGTAAAGCGGCATCCGGTCCGAGTGAAAGTAATAGATCACTCGCACACCACCACTTTTACCTCTGCCGCCGCGTCCCCAGCGAAGCTTCCGAACGCCACCGGTGCCCGGAATCAGGTCTCCTGCCTTTGGCACTGCCGACAGGTAATCGATGATGTTCCCTCGCTCTGAATCGGACAGCAACCGTTCGGCACACCGCAGATATCCCGGCACCTCGGCGACCGTGACAAGCATGCAACGCATACTAATCCAATGGATTAGTCTTGTCGATACGCGTATGGCTGCATCGGTCGCGGCGCGGCGTTCGCCGGCTTTACGCTGGCTTTCGATCCGATAAACTGCGCGGACTTGCTATGCGAACGATTAATGCCCTGCTCTTCGTTGCCACCGCGACGCTGGTCGGATGCGCTTCGTCGAATCGCCTCTCCGACGGCTCGATGATCGGCGTGATGACGACGCAGCAGTTGCCCGTCGTGCAGATCGACGGTAAGCCACAACGGCTGGCGCCGGGCGCACGCATCGTCGGCGCGAACAATTCGAGCGTGACGCCAAACCAGGTGCCGGCCAACAGCAAGGTTCGCTATCGCGTCGATGCGTCGGGACAGGTAACGCACGTCTGGATTCTTCCGCCTGATAGGTAATCTCTTTCCGCTCGCCTCCGGCTCATTGTCTTCGGATAAACCGTGACCGCGAAAAAGCTCTATATCCGCACCTTCGGCTGCCAGATGAACGAGTACGACTCGGACAAGATGGCCGACGTGCTGCACGCTGCCGAAGGTCTCGTCCCGACCGATGACCCGGCCGACGCGGACGTGATCCTGTTCAACACGTGCTCGGTGCGCGAAAAAGCACAGGAGAAAGTTTTCTCCGATCTCGGCCGGGTCAAGCATCTGAAGCAAGGCAAGCCGCACCTGCTGATCGGCGTCGGTGGCTGCGTTGCCAGCCAGGAGGGCGCTGCAATCGTCGAGCGCGCGCCGTATGTCGATGTGGTGTTCGGCCCGCAAACCTTGCAC
>CAZKNV010000369.1:0-2651 GCA_964554145.1 uncultured Burkholderiaceae bacterium | reverse complement strand
GCCTGCAGCAGGAAGTAGAAGCCGCCAAACACAATTCCGGCTATGACGTACCAATAGGCAACCAAGAAATCCGACATCGCGATCACCACCAACGTCGGAGCAGGAAGGTCGGCCCCGAAACTGGTGAACACGCTCTTGAAGGAAGGAATGACGAAAATCATGATGATGGCGGTGACCAGCACTGCGACCAGGATGATCATGATTGGATAGAACATCGCCTTCTTGATCTTGCCCTTCAGCGCGATCGTCTTTTCCTGGTAGGTCGCGAGTCGATCGAGCAGCGTTTCCAGGATACCGGCCTGCTCGCCGGCCGCGACCAGGTTGCAGAACAGTGGATCGAAGTACAGCGGGTATTTACGGAATGCCTGGTTCAAGCTGGTGCCGGTTTCGACGTCCGCGCGAATATCGTTCATCAAGCGCGCCATCGACGGATTCGAATGACCCTTGCCGACGATGTCGAACGATTGCATCAACGGCACACCGGCCTTCAGCATCGTCGACAACTGGCGCGAGAACAGCGCCAGGTCTTTTTCGGTGATCTTCTTGCCGCGCGAGAAGCTCTGCTTCTTGATCTTCGTCGTCATGATGCCCCGCCGGCGCAGCGACGCTGCGACGACGGACTCGCCGCCGGCGCGCATATCGCCTTTTACGACACGGCCGTTCTTG
The DNA here is from genome assembly GCA_964554145.1 of uncultured Burkholderiaceae bacterium. Lineage (GTDB taxonomy): Bacteria > Pseudomonadota > Gammaproteobacteria > Burkholderiales > Burkholderiaceae_F > JACCZX01. Next base: position 1,985 of record CAZKNV010000369.1, on the reverse strand, counting down.
TCGCGCCCCTCCCAGTGGAACATCGACTCGCGTACTTGGGCTGTAGGGCGTGCTTTGGCAAGTGTTCCGGTGGCCATCTGTTACTCCGCTTCGACTTCTATACGTTAGTACAACCAAGCACCTCTTCGAGCGAGGTAATTCCCTGCTTGACCTTCACCAACCCCGACTGCCGCAGATCGCGCACGCCGTTTTTCTGCGCCTCGCGTCCGATGTCCATCGCGGAGGCATTCTTCAAAATCATCTCTTGCATGACTTCGGTAATCGGCATCACCTGATAAATGCCGAGCCGGCCTTTGTAGCCGCTGCCCTTGCAGCGCTCGCAGCCCACCGGTTTGTAGGGTATCCAGCCGCCTTCGAGCTCCGCAGCGCTGAAGCCGGCGCCAATGAATGCTTCCTTCGGCAGATCGTACGGCTGCTTGCACGCACAAAGCTTGCGCGCAAGCCGCTGCGCAGTGATCAATATGATGCTCGACGCAATATTGAACGGCGCAACGCCCATGTTCGCCAATCGCACCAGGGTCCCGGGCGCATCGTTCGTGTGCAGCGTGGAAAGCACCATATGGCCGGTTTGCGCGGCCTTGATCGCGATATCTGCGGTTTCAAGATCGCGAATTTCGCCGACCATGATCACATCGGGATCCTGGCGCAAAAATGCACGTAGCGAATTGGCAAAGGTCAGTCCGGCCTTTTCGTTGACGTTGACCTGGTTAATGCCGGCCATTTGAATCTCGGCCGGATCCTCTGCCGTCGAAATGTTGATGTCCGGCTTGTTCAGAATATTCAGGCACGTGTACAGCGACACCGTTTTGCCCGAACCGGTAGGCCCGGTGACCAGCACCATGCCGTACGGCCGCTGCACGGCGTCGAGCAAAAGCTGCCTTTGATCCGGCTCATAGCCGAGCGCATCGATGCCCATCTTGGCCTGCGAAGCGTCCAGGATGCGCATCACGATCTTTTCGCCGTACAGCGTCGGTAAAGTGCTGACGCGGAAATCGATCGCGCGCGTACCTGAAAGCGCGATCTTCATGCGCCCGTCCTGCGGCACGCGCTTTTCTGCGATATCAAGCCGCGATAAAACCTTGATACGCGTCGACAGTCGTTCCTTGATTACCAACGGCGGCTGCGCTACTTCACGCATCTGACCGTCGAGACGGAAGCGGACGCGATAAAACTTTTCGTACGGTTCGAAGTGCAAGTCGGACGCGCCTTCGCCGATCGCGTCGAGCAACAGTTTCTGCAGAAAACGCACAACTGGAGCGTCGTCGACGTCGGCGTTGGCGGCGAGGTCCTCGCCCGGAGCGTCACCGAGGTTCTCCAGCTCGCTGAAATCGATGTCATCGGTGCCGGTCATCGTCTCCAGCGCCTGCTGGACGCTTTGCGACTGCGCTTCGACGAGCCGCATCAGCTTGTCGTGCTCGACGACGATCACGTCGATCGCCAGCTGCGTCTGAAACTTGATCTGGTCGAGCGCGTGAGTATTGGTCGGGTCGGATACCGCGACCGAGAGGCGGTTGCCTCGCTTGCGCAACGCAAGCACACGCAGCGACACCACCAGTTTCTTGTCGATGATGTCCTTTGGAAGCTGCTCCAGATCCACTGCGGCCAGATCGAGGAGCGGATGACCGAACGTGTCTGCTGCAAACTTCGCGATCGCACCCGACGAAAGTCCGGTTACGTCGGCGGAGCCGACCAGCTCATCGATAAATTGCGTGTTGGCCTGCGTCGCCTTGCGCGCAAAATTCTCGGCGCGATCCGGCCGCAGCTTGCCTTGCTGCACGAGCGCACGCGCAAGCCCGGTAAGGGCTGCTGCGGCGGCCGCAGAACCTTGCATTACGGTGGACATCGGGTTTTCAGTGTCCTTAAACCTCTGAGGGCTTTAACGGAGTTCGAGCAGTTCGAACCGCCAAGTTATAGCCGGCAGGCCACTCGCGAGAAGGCGAAAGATACCGCCGATAAGCCCCGGATTTGTAAACCTAAACTACCGC
>CAZKNV010000368.1:0-2653 GCA_964554145.1 uncultured Burkholderiaceae bacterium | reverse complement strand
TGCGTACCTTAATAATCATCCTGCTGGGCCTGGTCTTGCTTGCAGTGTGCTTGCTGATCGCACGCCTGATAAGCGGCTCGTCGAATAGTGCGCTGGCGGCCGCTACGAAAGTATTCATTGCATTGTGGCTGATTGCCGCCGGCATCAACATGTGGATAGGAGTAGCACAGGCCGGATACTCAATCGCCGAGGAGTTTCCGATCTTTTTGCTGATTTTCGCGATACCGGCGGCAGTTGCAGCTACCTGTGGCGAAGATTTTCACGTAACGCGAGAGCGCAGCGAGGTCTGCAACCGTGAGCGTAACGACGCTGCTGCGCGAGCGCGGCCGGCACGACAGCAGCAAAGTTGGCATGGTCGAGCTGTTCTTCGACCTGGTGTTCGTGTTCGCGGTGACGCAGCTTTCGCACACGCTGCTGGCCCATCTTGATGTCGTCGGTGCGACGCAGACCACATTGCTGCTGGTGGCCGTTTGGTGGGTCTGGATCTACACCTCATGGGTAACGAACTGGCTCAATCCTGAGCGCGTTCCGGTACGCGTTTGTTTGTTCGCGCTGATGCTGGCCGGCTTGCTGTTGTCGTCGTCGATTCCGCAGGCGTTCGCCGCGCACGGTTTCGCTTTCGCTTGTGCCTACGTTTCGATGCAGGTCGGGCGAACGTTGTTCTTTTTGTGGGCGCTTCGCAACGCACCCGTGAACATGCGCCGCAACTTCCAGCGCATCCTAATTTGGCTCGTACTCTCCGGCGTGCTGTGGATTGCAGGCGGCTTGGCTGCGGACAGCGTGCGGTTTGCGTTCTGGACTTTCGCTTTGCTGCTCGAATTCGTTTCGCCGCTGGTTTACTTCTGGGTGCCGGGACTCGGTCGCTCGCGTACCACCGACTGGAACGTCGACGGCCAGCATATGGCCGAACGCTGTGCGCTGTTCGTGATCATCGCGCTGGGTGAATCCTTGCTGGTGACCGGTGCGACATTCAGCGAGCTCGCGTGGAACGAGGCCAGCATCGCTGCGTTCGTATCCGCATTTTTAGGCACGGTGGCGATGTGGTGGATTTACTTCGACACCGGCGCGCAACGGGCCGCCGATCGCTTCACGCATTCCGACGATCCGGGCCGCGTGGCGCGCACTGCGTACACCTACCTGCACCTGCCGATCGTCGCGGGCATTATCGTGTGCGCGGTGGCGGATGAACTGGTGCTGGCGCACCCCGACCACGTAGACACCGCCGGTATTGCGGTGATCCTGTCCGGACCGGCGCTTTATTTGCTCGGCAACGCGCTGTTCAAGTGGGCGACCACCGACCGGCGTGTCCCGCCGCTGTCGCACATGGTTGGCTTGCTGTTGCTCCTTGCCTTGGCGCCGCTTGCGTTCTCACAGACGTTTTCCGCGCCGGCGCTGAGCTTGATGACTACGGCAACCCTGGTGCTGGTGGCGGGCTGGGAAATGGCGGCATTACACCGCCGTGCCAAGCCGGCCTGATAGACGCTCACGCTATTCTTGGCTCAGTCTGCTTTGGCTCAACCTGCTTGGCCTCTGCACGCACGCGGATGTGCAGCTCGTGCAGCTGCTTCTCGTCGACCGTGCTCGGTGCCTGTGTCAGCAGACACTGCGCCCGCTGCGTCTTCGGAAACGCGATCACGTCACGGATCGATTCGGCGCCCGCCATTAGCGTGACGATGCGGTCGAGTCCGAACGCGACACCGCCATGCGGGGGCGCACCGTATTGCAGCGCGTCCAGCAGAAAGCCGAACTTCGCCCGCGCTTCGTCGGCGCCGATTTTCAGCGCGCGAAACACCTTGCTCTGCACGTCTTCGCGATGAATGCGGATCGAGCCGCCGCCAACTTCCCAGCCATTGAGCACCATGTCGTACGCCTTTGCCAGCGCCCGGGCCGGATCGGTTGCCAGATGATCCTCATGCCCGTCCTTCGGACTGGTGAAAGGATGATGCCCAGCCACGTAGCGCTGCGCCTCTTCGTCGAACTCGAACATCGGAAAGTCGACTACCCACAGCGGTTGCCAACCTTCGGCGAACAATCCGTGCGTGCGGCCGAACTCGCTGTGGCCGATCTTCGCGCGCAGCGCGCCCAGTGCGTCGTAAACGATCTTCGCGCGATCGGCGCCGAAGAAAATAAGATCGCCATCTTTCGCGCCGGTGCGCTCGACGATCGATGCCAGCGCAGTGTCGTGCAGATTCTTGATGATCGGACTTTGCAATCCATCGCGGCCTTTGCCTGCTTCGTTAACCTTGATGTAGGCCAAACCCTTGGCGCCGTAGATCTTGACGAAGTCGGTGTAGCCGTCGATTTCCGAGCGCGGCAGCTCTCCGCCGCCTGGAATGCGCAGGGCGACGACCTTGCCGTCCTTCAACTCGGTCGCGCCCTTGAACACCTTGAACTCGACATCGCGCATCGCGTCGGTCAGGTCGGTCAGCTGCAGGTTGATCCGCAGATCGGGCTTGTCCGAGCCGTACAACCGGATCGCGTCGGCATGCGTCATCACCGGAAACGGCTGCGGCAGTTTGACCGCGAGCACTTCGTCGAACACGACGCGGATCATCTGCTCCATCATGGCGCGAATCTCGGCTTCGTCGAGGAACGAAGTTTCGATGTCGATCTGCGTGAACTCCGGCTGCCGATCGGCGCGCAGGTCTTCATC
>CAZKNV010000367.1:0-2682 GCA_964554145.1 uncultured Burkholderiaceae bacterium | reverse complement strand
GCGCGTTGACGCATGCGCTGACTGAAAACAGACTGCATCACGCTTATCTGTTCACCGGCACACGCGGCGTCGGTAAGACCACGCTGGCGCGCATTCTTGCCAAGGCAGTCAATTGCGTCGGTCCGGACGGCAACGGCGGAATAACGGCGACGCCCTGCAATGTGTGCGCGCCGTGCACCGCGATCGACGCCGGCCGCTTTGTCGACTACATCGAGATGGATGCGGCGAGCAATCGCGGCGTCGACGAGATGGTGCAGTTGCTCGAGCGTGCGATGTACGCGCCGAGCAGTGCAAGATTCAAGGTGTACATGATCGACGAAGTGCATCAACTGTCATCGCATGCTTTCAATGCGATGTTAAAGACGCTCGAAGAGCCGCCGGAGTACGTCAAGTTCATTCTGGCGACGACCGATCCGCAAAAGGTTCCGGTGACCGTGCTGTCGCGCTGCCTGCAATTCAACCTGAAGCAGATGACACCGGCCGCAATTGCCGTGCATATGAACGAGATACTGGCGGCCGAAGGAATTGCTGCGGAACCACCGGCATTGCGCACGCTGGCGCACGCCGCGCGCGGCAGCATGCGCGACGGCCTGTCGCTGCTGGATCAGGCCATCGCATATTCTGGCGGCAACGTCACGCTGGATGCGGTGCGCGGCATGCTGGGAACAATCGATCAAGGCACTCTGGTGCGCGTGCTGGACGCGATCGCCGCGCGCGATGCCAAACAGGCGCTCGCGATCGCGGATGAAATGAACGAACGCAGTGTTTCACTGGCACAGGCGATGCGAGATCTGGCGAGCTTGCTACATCGAATTGCGTTGATACAGCAGGTTGACAGCGCAGCGGACGACGAGGTCGACGCCGAAGACCTGCGGCGTCTGGCATCGGCGTTTGCCGGCGACGAAATTCAATTGTTCTATCAGATTGCGCTGCACGGGCGCAACGAGATGCACCTGGCGCCGGATGAATATGCCGGCTTCACGATGGCGTTGCTGCGCATGCTGGCCTTTGCGCCCGCGGAAGTATCGGGTGCAACGCCGGCACCCCGGCCAGCGCCACCCGCTGCCGATGCACGCTCGAGTGCGCGCACTGTCGAAGCAGTACCGCAGGCAAGGGCTGCAACGCAGACCGCAGCGGGATCGCCACCGAATGCCGCATCATCGTTCGATGGCAATTGGACAGCGCTCGCGGCGCGTCTGAAGGTGTCCGGTCTCGTGCGCGAGCTCGCGCAGCGAAGCGAACTTATATCGCATGAAGGAGACCGGTGGAAATTGCGTGTTCCGCTGAAGACATTGCTCGATGCGGGTGCACTGCAAAAGCTGCAGACGGCGGTTGGCGATGCGCTGGGTCGGCCGATCCGACTTTCGGCCGAGGTCGGCAGCACAATAGGACCGACGTCAGCCGGCATCGCCGAACAGGCACGTGCCGAGCGGCAGCGGCAAGCCGAAGAGTCGATTTACGCCGATCCCTTCGTGCGAGAATTGATCGAGAACTTCGGCGCGTCGGTCGATCCAACGTCGATCCGTCCGCGCAACGATAACGACACGGAAAAGACATCATGATGAAAGGCCAGGTTGCCGGGTTAATGCAGCAGGCGCAGAAGATGCAAGAGAGCATCAAGCGCGTGCAGGATGAACTTGCCTCCACCGAAGTGGAGGGCCAGTCCGGAGCCGGCATGGTGAAGGTTACGATGACCTGCAAACACGATGTGCGGCGTGTCGTCATCGATCCGAACCTGCTGGGTGATGACAAGGATATGCTGGAAGATCTGGTCGCTGCGGCATTCAACGACGCGGTCCGTCGTGCCGAAGAAGTTTCGCAGCAGAAAATGGCGTCGGTAACCGCCGGCATGCCATTGCCTGCGGGATTCAAGCTTCCGTTTTGAAACCCGCGCTTTGAAGCTTGCGCTTTGAAACTCGGATTGACGCTCGACAGGCTGGTTGATGCGCTAAAGCATCTGCCGGGCATTGGTCCGCGTTCTGCGCAGCGCATTGCGTTTCATCTGCTGCAGCACGATCGCGACGCTGCATTGCGTCTGGGAGAAGCGCTGCTGGTGGCGGCGCGCACCATCGGTCATTGCCAGCGGTGCAATACGCTGACTGAAGAAGCGATTTGCGCCACATGCAGCAGCGCTAGGCGCGATCCGCAGATGCTGTGCGTGATCGAATCTCCGGCGGATCAATTGGTCATCGAACAATCGCTCGCATACAGCGGCCTGTACTTTGTGCTGATGGGCCGGCTTTCGCCGCTCGACGGCATCGGGCCGCGGGAGATCCAGATGGAGCAGCTATTGGCGCGCGTTGCCGACGGGATCGTGCGCGAAGTCATCGTCGCCACATCGTTTACGCCGGAAGGCGACGCGACCGCGCATTACATCGCGCAGCTGCTGCGTGAGCGCGATTCGCAACTGAAGGTAACGCGACTGGCGCGCGGGGTTCCGGCCGGAGCGGAGCTTGAATACACCGATGTAAACACAGTGGCGCAGGCGATGCTCGATCGGCGTGCCGAATAGCGAGCGAACGACATGACCGTCGCCTACTGGTGTGTGCTGGTCGCCGCCTTGCTTCCGCTGATCGCGACCGGCATCGCAAAAGCGGGAGGCGAGCGTTATAACAACCGTTATCCGCGCGCCTGGCTCGATAAGCAGCAAGGGTATCGAGCGCGCGCAGCAGCGGCGCAATC
>CAZKNV010000366.1:0-2690 GCA_964554145.1 uncultured Burkholderiaceae bacterium | reverse complement strand
CCGGCTCGTTAAAGCGGCGCGGATCGAGCACGTACGAATACGACAGCCAGTAAGTCGCGACCACCACCATGTTCGTGGCCAGCGCGTCGATCTCGCGCGAGTTCGCCTCCAGCTCTCCCGCGCCCTGCAGGCCGGCACACAAGCGGCGTGCGACCTGCACTTTCTCGATCAGCAGCTGCTTGAACTTGATTTCGAGCGTGCGATTGTTCGCCAGCAGATTATTCAGGTCGCGATAGAAGAAACGGTACTTCCAGATCAACTCGAACAGCAGGTGCAAAAACAGCCAGGCGTCCTCGACGTTTGCATTGCGCTCGGCCGGCACTGCCAGCAACTGATCGATCTCGCGCTCGAACTGCTGGAAGATGCAATTGATGATGTCGTCTTTGTTCTTGAAGTGGTAATACAGATTGCCGGGCGAGATTTTCATCTCCTCCGAAATCTGCGTGGTGTTGACGTTGGGTTCGCCGAAGTCATTGAACACCCGCAACGCTACGTCGAGAATGCGTTCGCGTGTGCGGCGCGGCGGCTTGCGTTCCATGGGCGAAGAATAGCGGCCCGGGAATTGTCATGCCCGCGGAAGCGGGCATCCAGCGCGTCGGACGGGATTCCCGCTGGAGCCTGCCCCAGCAGGCAGTAAGCAGGGGCGGGAATGACATGATGGACGAGGCTCGTCAGGCAGTCTTGCGTGCCCGCTTGGTTGCCGTTTTGCGCGCCGTCTTCGCCCCGGTGCGGGCGGCTGCGTTCCGGCTTAACTCGTCAACGCGTTTCCTCAGGGCAGCGATCTCCTTGCTGGTCGGCACACTCAGGCGATTCAGCGCACGCTCGACGCGGGCTTCGAACACGCCTTCCAGTTTGTCCCATGTTCCGGTCGCTTGCTTCTGCAATCCAGCGGCGACTTGCGTGACCTTGCTGGTGACATCGCTCATGCGAGCAGTGACGTCGCTTACCTTCTCTCCAGTCACCTTCATCGTGCGCTTCTGCATCGAATCGCCTTCGCGCACCAGCGCCTTGAACACCTTCTGGCCTTCTTCCTGTGCCTTGGCAAATGCGCCAAGACCGGCCAGCCAGATTTCCTGCGCTGATTCCTTGATCGCGCCTGCGAGCTGATTGTCTCCGCGCGATTTTTCTGCCATTGCCTTCAGCTTCTTGACCATTTGTTGCTCCTCTTTCAATGAGATTTCGGTCCGCGGAGTGTAGGAGTGCGCTGTCCGGGCAAACAACACGCGATGTAGAACAGCGGCTCTAGTGCAGCATTAAACTGGCCGCCGGCATCTACAAGAATCCGGCGAAGCGCAACCACGGGGAGACACTTTCGATGACTTACTTTGTCACAGGCGCGACCGGCTTTATCGGCAGGCGCCTCGTCAAGAAACTGCTCGCACGTCGCAACGCGGTGGTTTACTTCCTGATCAGGCAGGAAAGCCGCAACAAGGTACCGGAGCTGCTCGACTACTGGGATGCCGATGAAGCGCGCGCGGTGCCGGTGGTCGGGGATCTGGTCAAGCCGCTGCTGGGAGTATCAAAGACCGATCTGAAGAAGCTCGCCGGCAAGATCGATCACTTCTTTCATCTCGCCGCGGTGTACGACCTCAAGGCTGACGCACAGGCGCAGATCGACATCAACATCGAGGGCACGAAGAACGCAGTGGCGCTGGCAAACGAGATCGACGCCGGCATCTTCCAGCACGTGTCGTCCATTGCCGCGGCCGGCATGTACGAAGGCGTATTCCGTGAAGACATGTTCGAGGAAGCGGAAGGGCTCGACCACCCTTATTTCTCCACCAAGCACGAGTCCGAAAAAATCGTGCGGGCCGAGGCGAAAATGCCGTGGCGCGTGTATCGCCCCGGCCTGGTTGTGGGCGACAGCAAGACCGGCGAGATGGACAAGATCGACGGCCCGTATTACTTCTTCAAGCTGATCCAGAAGATGCGCAACCTGCTTCCGCCGTGGATGCCGATGGTGGGTCTGGAAGGCGGTCGCATCAATATCGTTCCGGTGGATTTCGTGGTCGATGCGATCGACCATATCGCGCATGAAAAGGGCCTGGACGGCAAGGCATTCCACCTGGTCGATCCAACGCCGTATCGGGTCGGCGACATCCTGAACATCTTTGCGCGCGCCGCGCACGCGCCGCAGTTCTCGTTGCGAGTCAACGCGGCATTGCTCGGCTTCGTGCCGAGCAGCGTCAAGAAAGGCCTGCTTGCGCTGACGCCGGTGCGCCGCATTCGCAACGCAGTGATGAAGGACCTCGGGCTGCCGGACGACATCATTACCTTCGTCAACTATCCGACGCGTTTCGACGCGCGCGAGACGACGGCGGTGCTGAAGGGCAGCGGCATCAGCGTGCCGCGGCTTGAGGATTATGCGTACCGGCTATGGGACTACTGGGAGCGGCACCTGGATCCCGATCTGTTCATCGATCGCACTCTATCGGGGCAGGTGCGCGGCAAAGTAGTGCTGGTCACCGGCGGATCGTCGGGGATCGGCCTGGCCGCTGCCCACAAGCTGGCGCAGGCGGGTGCGATTACGGTGATTGTCGGACGCGAGCAGGAAAAGCTCGATGCGGCACAGAAGGAAATCGAGGCTGCTCTTGGGCCGAACGCGAAAGGCGGCAAGGTCGTGGCGCACTCCGCGGACCTGTCCAGCCTCGAGAGCTGCGACAAGATGGTCGCGTGGCTGATCGACAACT
>CAZKNV010000365.1:0-2700 GCA_964554145.1 uncultured Burkholderiaceae bacterium | reverse complement strand
TTAGAAGGATGCAAGTCGCAGCATGTTCTATCCAAGCAAGAGAAGCGCTGGTGACCGGAGCGGGTAAGGCTACGACAGTGCTGGTCGACGATTGATGCTTCAAACAAACGATCGACTGCCAACTCGCGCTAGTGCTATCAATCCCTTGATTAAAATTCCGTTACCGTCACGCGTCACGTCGCTCTCGTCGCGTCAGGCGAAGGATTCTGCGGGCAGTTAACGTTGGTGGAGTTAATTCGGTTCGGCTTGGGGACGCCACCTTATCCCGACTTTGAGCGGCGAACGTCGACTTAACTCCGGCTCGGCATCCCTCTCAAGACACTTACCGAGTGACGGAGAGACATTTTCACGGCAGGTCAATCGAACGTCAGTTCGGACGAGGGACTCGAGACTCTTCCGTGACACCGCCTTTCCTTCTCGCTAGTAGCCGGCGACTGCTCGAGGTCGATGCCGACCTCGTTTGCCGCCCCTTCGTTGCATTCGGCGCTCGCAGTCGAGCGTGCAAGTCCTCGGGTCGCAAATTCGTGTAGCGCTTGAGCATCCTCCAGTCTTTGTGGCCAGTCACTAGAGCGACCTGCTCAATCGAGAGGCCCGCTTCGAACAGCCTGCTTGCGGCCTCGTGTCGCAGGTCGTGAAATCGGAGATCCCGAATACCCAGCTCTCTGCAGGCGCGTCGAAATGCAGTTCCCACTGATCTGGAGTTATACGGAAAAATGCGGTCCGATCTTGTGGAGAAGGAACGCTGTTCCTGCACGATCGCCCACGCGTCTAGGCCAGTGACGTCGAGCAACGGTACTCGCTGATCGTTCCCGCTCTTCTGTCGCGGGTCTTTCCTATCGCGCACCACAGCGGTTCTATTGCCCCTGTCGACATCCGCCCAGCGAATGCGAGTGATCTCTTCCTGCCGCATGGCGCTCGCGATTGCGAAACGAACGATGCGTCCGACGGGGATTAGTTGACGTTGGTTGTTTTCAAAGTACGTGACGATGCGGTTAATCTCATCACGCGTCGGACGGCGATCTCGTTCACGTGACTTGCCGATCAAGCCCAAGCGCTTCAGGGCGATGCGCGCGAGATCGACTGGCTCTACCTTGACATTGATTCCATGGACTGCTGCTGCGTGCGATACGACGAGCTTGATGTAGCCCACGTCAGCGCTGAGCGTCACCGGACCTGCTCCTTCTTTTGCGCGGTCTTTGCCAAACTGGATCAAACGTTCGCGGGTCAGATCCTTGATCTTCACCTTGCCTAGCTTCTCACTCAACGCCTCCAGCGTTGAGTGCTTTGACCGCCGTGGGGCCTTACCGACTTCGCGCATGTCGTCAACGTGGAGATCGATCAAGTGCTCGAACATTGTCGGATCGACCTGCGCGCGTTTCATTGGAGCTTCGCCAAGGTCGATGCCGCGTTCGGTCGCGAGCGCCCATCGCGTGGCGTCCACATAGCGGCGAAACGTATCGCTCGCGTACGATTGTTTGCGTCGAATCTGAACCCTCCAATTGCCGGAAGGAAGCTGAGTGAATGTCGCCATTTTGTGTGCGCTCCGTGTGCACAGGGAGGTCGTAAACGAGCGTACTGGGGCGTTTTTGAGTGCACACGAGAGTGCACACGGCGCCTATTACTGTGTTGATTCTAATGGATAAGTCATTGAATTACAATGCATATCGGTTTTGCGTCGCTCCGATGATGGAAGGGACCGATCGTCACTGCCGTTACTTTCACCGGCAGTTGTCGCGGCATGCACGGCTTTACACCGAAATGCTGACGACCGGCACCTTGCTGCACGGCGACGTCGCGCGGCATCTCGACTTTGATGCAGCCGAGCATCCGGTTGCCCTGCAATTAGGTGGCAGCGAGCGCGACGAATTGGCGCGCACCGCAAAGCTTGGCGAGGGTTGGGGTTACGACGAGATCAATCTGAATTGCGGCTGCCCGTCGGAGCGCGTGCAACGCGGTGCATTCGGCGCATGCCTGATGGCTGAACCGGCGCTGGTCGCCGATTGCATCAAGGCGATGCAGGATGTGGTGCAGATTCCGGTAACAGTCAAGCATCGCATCGGCGTTGATCGGCGCGACGACTACGGGTTCATGCGCGACTTTGTCGGCGCGTTATACGACGCCGGCTGCTGTGTCTTTATTGTTCATGCGCGCAGCGCTTGGCTGAAGGGACTCAGCCCGAAGGAAAACCGCGAAGTTCCGCCGCTCGATTGCCCACGCGTTCGCCAACTGAAGCGTGATTTCCCTGGCGCAACTTTTGTGTTGAACGGCGGCATCACTTCTCTGACGCGCGCGCGGGAAGAACTCGTTGCGGTCGATGGCGTGATGCTGGGCCGCGCCGCGTATCACGATCCATACTTGCTGGCCGACGTCGATCGCGCGCTGTTCGGCGATGCACTGCCGGCGCCGACGCGCAGCGCGGTCGTGCTGCGCATGAGCGAGTATCTGCAAACGCAGGCGCGCGCCGGAACCGCGCCTCGGCACGTCGTGCGCCACATGCTCGGGCTGTTTCAGGGGCTGCGCGGAGCGCGCCAGTGGCGCCGCACGTTAAGCGACGCATATGCTCTGCAGCGCTATGGCGCGGATGTCCTGCTGTACGCGCTGGAAGCCGTGAGTGACCAGCCGAGTTTGTTGCCGGCTGCCGCCTGACGTTGCTGCGGACTTTACTGGGGGCAGGCCTTCGGCAGTTCGGCTTCGCGGCTG
>CAZKNV010000364.1:0-2709 GCA_964554145.1 uncultured Burkholderiaceae bacterium | reverse complement strand
TCAGGGGCACCAAGCGTGAAGAAGTCGAGCGTGGCCAGGTGCTGGCCAAGCCGGGATCGATTACCCCGCACACCAAGTTTGCGGCCGAAGTCTATGTGCTGAGCAAGGAAGAAGGTGGCAGACATACGCCGTTCTTCAACGGCTATCGGCCGCAGTTTTACTTCCGCACCACCGATGTGACGGGCTCGATCCAGCTGCCGGCGGGCACCGAGATGGTGATGCCGGGCGACAACATCCAGATGGAAGTCAATCTGATCAACCCGATCGCGATGGAAGAGGGCTTGCGCTTCGCCGTCCGAGAAGGTGGCAAAACGGTCGGCGCCGGCGTGGTCGCCAAAATTATTGAATAGTTGAATCAGTCACCGGTGACTGATTCCTTGCCGGCGGCACTGCCGCCTCGCTCTTTGAAGGAACATCATGCAAAGCCAAAGAATACGAATTCGCCTGAAGGCATTCGACTACAAACTGATCGATCAGTCGGCGCTCGAGATCGTCGATACCGCGAAGCGCACGGGCGCTGTTGTGCGCGGCCCGGTTCCTTTGCCGACGCGTATTCAGCGCTTTGACATTCTGCGCTCGCCGCACGTCAACAAGACATCGCGCGACCAGATGGAAATGCGCACGCATCAGCGGCTAATGGACATCGTCGACCCGACGGACAAGACGGTCGACGCGCTGGCAAAGCTCGACTTGCCCGCGGGAGTCGATATCAAGATCAAGGTACAGCGAGTCGCGACCGAGTAGGTTGCGGGCAGCTTAGCGAGTGAGATAAACTCGCGGGCTTTTCGCGACCCGGCAACGCCGGAAGCGAAGCAGTGAGCAAAGTAGTACGCGAAAGCACATTTAGGTCTCGGCCAATCGAAGCCGGGGCGTTGAGAAGAAGCGGAGAAAAGAATGAGAGAAGCCTTAGGCCTATTGGGCCGCAAGGTGGGTATGACGCGCATCTTTACCGACGACGGTGAATCTGTCCCGGTAACCGTGCTCGACGTGTCGAACAACCGAGTTGCGCAAGTGCGCACCGATGAAGTCGACGGCTATTCTGCAGTTCAGATTGCCTACGGGGTGCGCCGCTCTTCCCGTGTCTTGAAGCCGCAAGCAGGCCATTTTGCGAAGGCAGGCATCGAAGCGGGTTCGACGCTGAAAGAATTCAGGCTCGATGCGAAACAGACCGGCGAGTTAAAGGCCGGTTCGACATTGGGCATCGATATCTTCTCGGTAGGGCAAAAGGTCGATGTCACCGGCGTGACGATCGGAAAAGGCTTCGCCGGTGTCATCAAGCGTCATCACTTTTCGTCGAATCGCGCGACGCACGGCAACTCGGTGTCGACCAATGCGCCGGGTTCGATCGGTATGCGGCAGGATCCGGGCCGCGTGATGCCGGGCAAGCGCATGGCAGGCCATCTGGGCGACAAACAACGCACCACGCAGAATCTGGTCGTCGCGCGCATCGACACCGAGCGCCAGTTGTTGTTGATTCGTGGCGCGGTACCCGGTGCTGCCGGCGGCAATGTGGTGGTGCGGCCCGCATCCAAGGCCAAGCCAGTGCAGGCAACCAAGGCTTAAGGAGGGCGTATGGAGCTGAAAATGTTGAACGCCCAAGGCCAGGATGCCGGAACGACTTCTGCACCTGAAACGCTATTCGGCCGCGAGTACAACGAAGCGCTGGTGCATCAGATCGTGGTCGCGTTTCAGGCCAATGCACGGCAGGGTACACGCGCGCAAAAGGATCGCACGACGGTCAAGCATTCGACGCGCAAGCCTTGGCGGCAAAAGGGCACCGGCCGCGCACGTGCCGGCATGAGTTCGAGCCCGATCTGGCGCGGCGGTGGCCGTACTTTCCCGAATTCGCCCGATGAGAATTTTTCGCACAAGGTCAACAAGAAGATGTACCGGGCGGGTATGACGTCGATCCTGTCGCAACTGGCACGCGACGATCGCATTGCCGTGGTTGACTCTTTGGCGGTCGATACGCCGAAGACCAAGCAACTGGCGGACAAGCTCAAGGCGATGGGGCTGCAGTCGGTGCTGATCATCACCGACGACGTCGATGAGAATTTGTACCTGGCTTCCCGCAATCTTAAAAACGTGTTGATCGTCGAGCCGCGTTACGCGGATCCGCTTTCGCTGATTCACTACAAGAAAGTGATCGTGACGAAGCCGGCGATCTCCAAGCTCGAGGAGATGTGGGGATGAACGCCGCGAACGCCAATAAGCAACCGAGCGCAGTGCCGAACACGAGAAACGATCGGCTGTATGCCGTGCTGCTCGGACCGGTGGTGTCCGAGAAGAGCACGATGATCGGCGAGAAGCATGAGCAAGTGGCGTTTCGTGTGATGCACAACGCGACGAAGACCGAGGTGAAGGCTGCGATCGAGTTGCTGTTCAAGGTCGAGGTCGACCGGGTGTCGATCCTGAATCAGAAGGGCAAGCAAAAGCGCTTCGGCCGTTTCGAAGGCCGGCGCAGCAACGTCCGCAAGGCATATGTCCGGCTGAAGCCCGGCCAGGAAATCAACTTTGCGCAGGAAATAAGTAAGTGAGAGTCGGGTAAGGGTTGCGAAATGGCGCTCGTTAAAGTTAAACCGACATCTGCCGGCCGGCGCGGGCTGGTCAAGGTCGTCAGCGCGAACTTGCACAAGGGCAAGCCGCTGGCGTCCCTAACCGAAAAGAAAATCCGCGGATCGGGCCGCAATAACTCGGGCCACATCACGA
>CAZKNV010000363.1:0-2714 GCA_964554145.1 uncultured Burkholderiaceae bacterium | reverse complement strand
TCAAACTCTTCAGTTCGATACTGTGTGCTTGATTACTCTCGCTGGAATCGAGAGGCTCTTGCGAACATCTCTTTCCATTGCGTGAGCACTAATGATTTGAGTTCAGCCAAGTCAATAGCCGTGAGACTTTTCGACTTGGTTGCGCCGTTCATTAAGCGCCCACACTTATCGGCTGTTTCATTTTTAAAGAACAAGGCGCCCGTCGCATGCACTTTTTACAGCGCTGCTAGTAACGGGAGCCGCAAAGAGGCGCGATTATGAAGGTCGGCAAAAATGCTGTCAAGCAACACTGCCGGCGGAAGCGTTAAAACGCTTCTCAAATTCATCGCGCAGCTTCGAATTTGGTGACGCGCACCAAAATTTAAAGAGCCCTGGCAAAATTTTATCGAGCGGGGCTCGTCTTGCGTCGCGGCGGACCTACAGTACCCAAACCGACGCGCGCGGCCTCGGTATCGATGACGGCCGTGCACTCAACGTTCGCCAGATTCGTCGGGGCCGAACGCCGCGATAAGTGCCTTCTTCAAGTCTTCAACATCGCACGAGCGCACACCGCTGATCCAGGGGCCAGGCAACTCAATCATTACCTTGGTTAGATCGAGCGAACGGGCCAGCAGTTCCAAGGTGCGGCGGCGCAATTGTCCGTTGTCAACCAACTCGGCGGCCTCAACCAGCACCAGCGAGACGCCGGCATCGAAGCACTCTTCGGCTTGCGCAATCAGCAGCTTCGGCCGGCTCTTTGTTTCCTTCGATCCGACTTCGCCGAAAACGATAAGTCCTGCGTTCACCGCATTCTTGATTTGCTTGCGCCGCTGCCGCGATGTCAGTGGAACGACATTGTCCGAAATCTCGATCGCCTCGAATCCAAGTGCCAGTGCTTCGGCGTAGAAACTCGGCAGCGCCCGCTCACCCGCAGTGGCGAACACATACTCGTGAAATTGACCGCCGAGAAACGGCCGGATGCGGGCGCTCTTGTAAATGTCGAGTTTTGCAGTAAGCGCTTGGCGCGGATAAAGACGTGCAGTCCCCGTCTTGATCTTGGCGAGATCGATGTAGGCGCCGGATAAGGCGACGAGGTCGCGCGTGTAGCCGAGCGGCAGGCCGTCGTCGATCATCATCGTCAAGCCGCTTACCCGCGGCTTGCGCGTACTGCGCTCGACCGGAAGGTCAACGAACGAGAACGGAGGCGCGGCTTTCAACGATCTTTATGCAGAGGAATATATTCGGGCGTCACACCCGACAGCTTTACCAGCTCGGCGAACTTCTTCTGCTCACTGGCCAGAAACGCAGCAAACTGTTCGGGCGTGTTGCCGACCGGTTCCACTCCCTGTGCGATCAGGGTCTGCTTCACTTCGGGCGTACCCAGTACTGCGATGAACTCGCGGTTCAGCCGAGCCACAACATCGGCCGGCGTCTTGGCCGGCACCAGCACTCCCATCCAGTGCGATACCTCGAACTCTTTCAATCCGGCCGTCTCGGCGACAGCGGGTACCGAGGAAAACCAAGCGACCCGCTGCTTGGTCGTCACCGCAATCGCGTTGAGCTTGCCGGCCTTGATATGCGAGATCAGCGGCGCCATGCCGACGATCGCAAGCGGGATCTGGCCACCCAATAGATCGTTGACCGCCGGCGCAGCACCCTTGTACGGCACATGGATCAGATCGATGCCGGCCAAGCTATTCAGCCAGGCGCCGGCCAGATGGTGCGAGCTGCCCGTGCCGGCGGTGCCAAAACCCAGCTTGCTACCCGGCCGCTTTGCAAGCGCGACCAATTCTTCCATCGTCTTGCTTGCACGGATGGATGCGCGGCTACCACCAGCGGCGTAACGCCTGCCAAGGTCACCGGCGCGAGATCGCGTAGCGGGTCATAGCGCATGTTCTTGTAAAGGCTCTGGCTGATTACGACCTCAGCCGGTGAGGCGAGCAGGATCGTGTTGCCGTCCGGTGCGGACTTGGCAACGTGCTCGGCACCGATCATGCCGTTGGCGCCGGCCCGGTTCTCGACGATCACCTGTTGCCCGATGCGCTGTGAAAGCCGTTCGGCGAGCAAGCGGGCGGTGAAGTCGTGTCCGCCGCCGGCAGAGAAGGGCACAACGATGGTCACAACTTTGCCCGCCACCTGAGCCAACGCCATCGGCGATATCGCCATCACCGTTGCAAGCGAAAGAAGCATTAGTGCGAATCGCCGAGTGATCATAGTGAATCTCTCTACTGAAGGACTGGTTGCTAACGGTGCTCAAATCGCGGCGCACGCTTCTCGACGAACGCGGCCATGCCTTCTTTTTGATCCACAGTCGCAAACAAAGAGTGAAACAGCCGCCGCTCGAAAAGAATTCCTTCCGCCAGTGGAAGCTCGTACGCGCGATTAATGGCTTCCTTTGCCATCAACACCGCGGGCAACGAAAAACTTGCAATCACGGCGCCGACCTTGAGCGCTTCATCCTGCAGATTCTCGCCGGGCACAACGCGCGAGACAAGCCCTGCGCGCTCCGCTTCGGCCGCGTCCATCATTCGCGCCGACAGTACAAGGTCCATTGCCTTTGCCTTGCCGACCGCTCGCGGCAGCCGTTGAGTTCCGCCGGCACCGGGGATGATGCCGAGTTTGATTTCGGGTTGCCCGAATTTCGCCGATTCGGCGGCGATGATGATGTCGCACATCATCGCCAGCTCGCAGCCGCCACCCAACGCAAACCCGCTGACCGCCGCGATCACCGGCTT
>CAZKNV010000362.1:0-2717 GCA_964554145.1 uncultured Burkholderiaceae bacterium | reverse complement strand
TGCCGTGGAACCCGTGTGATCCCGAGATTGCGCGAATGACGGGTGGCTCGAGTCATGGCTCTGCAGTCGCCATGGCGGCGGGAATGGCGGCGATGACGTTCGGCAGCGACACGGGTGGCTCCGTTCGCTGGCCGGCGGCGTTGTGCGGAATCGTCGGGTACAAAGCGAGCCCCGACCACTGGCCGGTGGAGGGTGTGTTTCCGCTGTCGAAGAACATGGATAGCCTGGGCGTGTTCACCAGCAGCGCTGCGGACGCCGCGTTCGTGGAGGCCGCCATGCGCGGGCAAGACAGCACGCGGTCGCGTCCGATCGACCAGCTCGTGCTGGGTGTCCCGACCGAGCATTACTTCGACAATCTCGATCGCGATGTGCGAGCGTGTTTCGACGAGGCATTGGCGCGCTTGCGCTCGTGCGGCGCGCGCCTCGTACCCATCGGAGTTCTCGAGGCGCGCGAGCACGACGCATTGTTCGCGCGCTTGGTGCCTGCGGAGTGGCTTGCGTTTTTTGGTCGCGAGCGCTTCGTTGCCAACAAGAAAGACATGGATCCCGTGGTGCAGGCGCGGGCGAGTGCCGGCCTGGACGTCGCCGCGGACGAGTATCTGCGCCACGAAAGGCGGCGCGTGGAACTGATCGCACTGATTCGCGAGCGGATGCGAGGCTTCGATGCGTGGATCACGCCGACCGTCGTGGCCGTACCAGGTCCTGCGGCTGACTACGACACGGTGGAGAAAGCCGGCGCGTGGAACAAGCTCAACACGCAGAACACCCGGCCTGGAAATATGTTCGCGCAGTGCGGCGTTTCATTGCCGATACATCACCTGTGCGGAACACTGCCGGTCGGGCTGCAACTTTGCTGTGCGCCGGACGAGGATACGCACTTGCTCGAGGTTGCCAAAGCGGTGGAAGAGGTTGTGGGCCGCGCACCAGCGCCTGACGTGCGAACGTTCGTTAGCTCAGCGGCTCGTTGAACAGCTCCCGGATTCTCGAGAAGTTTTCATCGGCAAGCAGCTCCTTCACGCCGATCACCACGAGCGCACACCCTTCCTGCTCGACATTGGAGCCGGCATCGCAGATCGTCCAGCGCGCGCCGACGCCCTGCACGAGGCGCAGGTGCTGAGGGTTCGAATCCAGACGCACGAAACCCTTGAGACGAAGGACGCCTGGGGGAAGCTGGTCGAGCACTTCGTGGAGCTTCGTCTCTCCGATCGGTGTGGCAGAGCGGAAGACGCGGGTCGCGAAGCGAGCGGCGTGGTCGCTTTGATCCACGCCGAGCAACGAGCGTCGCCGTGACGAATCTGGAGGAAACAGCGGCGGCGACGTGGTTTGAGCCAGGGTTCCTCCTTCCGCCCGCAGCATTGGGCCGAGCATGATTTCGATCGGTACATCAGCGTAGCGTGCCTCGATCAGCGTAGCCCGCGGTGCATGGGTTTTCAGCCATTCGCGCACCTGCTGCTTACGCGCCTCGTCGACGAGGTCCATCTTGTTCAGAATAAGAAGATCCGCCGCCGTAAGCTGCGCGATTACCGTGTCTCCGACATAGCGATCTCGCGCAAGTGTTTCGATCTGATCCGCAGCGACCACCACGAGCGTTGCTTCCGGAGAGAAACCTGCACCGGCACGCGCGACCTGTGCGATGCGTCGCGGATCGCTGACACCACTGGCTTCGACGACGACATGATCCGGGCGTGGATCCAGGGCGAGCGCTTCCGACAACGCGTTGACGAGCCCGCCCGCAAGGGAGCAGCACACACAACCATTGCGCAGGCCGATCGTGGTAGCGCTGCGCTGCGCGATCAGCGCCGCATCGATCTGCAGATCGCCAAAGTCGTTGACCAGCACCGCAATGCGACGGCCTTCGGCCTGCGCGAGCAACGCATTGAGCAGAGTGGTCTTGCCGGCGCCAAGAAAGCCGCCGATGACGGTCAAAGGCACGGCGCGTGGACTGGACACACAGGCTTCGAAGCCGGTTACATTCTTGCGGGCGGTTCAAAAGGCACACCGCCCACCATCGTGCCTACGACCCGAACATCTTTCAGCGCTTCGGGCCCAACCTCGAGCGGATCGTCAGCCAGAATGGCAAAGTCCGCACGTTTGCCGACTTCAATGCTGCCCACTTCGTCGTCGATGTGCAGCGTGTATGCCGATCCGAGAGTGACGGCGCGCAGTGCATCGCAAACGCTTATGCGCTGATTCGGGCCCAACACACGGTTCGAGGCGGTCAAGCGGTTGACCGCGCACCACGCGGTGAAAAGCGGCGCCATCGGGGTAATTGGCGCATCGGAATGAAGGCTGAACGGAATTCCGTGCGCGAGGGCACTTCCAGCCGCGTCCATGCGATGCGCGCGCTCGGGACCCATCGTCACGTCGTGATGAATGTCGCCCCAGTAGAAGATGTGATTGGCAAAGAGGTTCACGCACAGGTCCAACGCGCGAATGCGTCGGAACTGCGCTTCGCCCGCCATCTGCAGATGCTGCAGCGTGTGGCGGTGGTCGGGGCGAGGTTTGCGTGCCAGTGCGGCGCCGAGCGCGGCAATAGCGACTTCGGATGCTTCATCGCCGTTCACGTGGATGTGAAGCTGTAACCCGGCTTCGTGATAGGCAGCCACAACATCATGTAGCTGCGCAGGCGCAATGTTCCAGATTCCGTTCGGATGCCCATCGTAATAGCCCGGCCATTTGACTCGCGCCGTGAAGGCCTGGATCGAGCCGTCGGTCAT
>CAZKNV010000361.1:0-2723 GCA_964554145.1 uncultured Burkholderiaceae bacterium | reverse complement strand
CGGCATCACCGACTGGCTGGTGGGCGTTGCCGGATTCACGATCGTCGCCGCATCGCTGGTGGCGCTGAACTCCGACAGCCTGAAGCGCCGGTTGGCGTACTCCACCGTCAGTCAGTTGTCCTACGTGGTGCTGGCTGCGTCAGTGCTGGTCCCCTTGTCGATGGTCGGCGCGGTGCTGCATATCGCGGCCCATGCCCTGGGCAAGATCACGCTGTTCTTTGCTGCCGGCGCGATCCACACAGCAGCGCACAAGACGGAAGTCAGCCAACTCGACGGCATCGGACGGCGCATGCCATGGACCATGGGCGCGTTCGCAATCGGCGCGCTGTCGATGATCGGTTTGCCCCCCGCAGCCGGTTTCATTTCAAAGTGGTACATGCTCTCGGGCGCGATGGCGGGATCTCACTGGATCGCGGTGCTGGTGATTGCCGGCAGCACGCTGCTGAACGCCGGGTACTTCCTGCCGGTCGTCTACCGCGCATTCTTCCGCGCGCCCGACCTCGGGCAGAGCGCGCATGGCGAGGCGCCGTTGCCGATGGTGATCGCACTCACTGCCACCGCCATCGGCACAGTGTTGCTGTTCTTCCTGCCCGATGTGCCGCTGGCGCTGGCGCGGCAGATGGCGGGAAAGTGAACCTCGATGGATAAAACACATTGGCTCGACGAGCCGCGGCACGTGAAGCTGCTGTGGCGGCTGTTTCTCGGTGTCCTGGTGCTCGCCGTGGCGATCGGCGCGTTGATACCACTGCACCCGTACTTCGATATCGAGTCCGTGTTCGGTTTCTATGCGTGGTTCGGATTCATCGCCTGCGCCGCGATGATCGTCGTGGCCAAGGGGCTGGCACTGCTGCTCAAGCGGCCCGACACCTATTACCGCGAGCGCGATGACTGACAGCGTCCTTCACCCGGGTCTGGTGCTGATCGTCGGCGCGCTGGCGCTGCCATGGCTGCGCGGTCATCTGCGCACGGCTGCCGTGCTGCTGCTGCCGCTGCTGGCACTGTCACTCGTCTGGCAGATGCCCGATGGTGCGGCCTGGCAGGTGCGCTTTCTGGACTACACATTGACACCGCTGCAAGGCGACAAGCTGTCGCGCCTGTTTGCAACCATCTTCGCGTTGATGGCTGCCGGCGGTGGGCTGTTCGCGCTGCGGCAGAAGAGCCGCCTGGAACTTCCGGCGGCCTTCGTCTACGCCGGGTCGGCCATCGGCGTGGCCCTGGCCGGCGATCTCGTGACAGTGTTCGTGTTCTGGGAGCTGATGGCCGTGGGCTCGACCCTGGTGCTGTGGAGCAATGGCAGCAGCAACTCGTACAGAGCGAGCCTGCGCTATCTGATGATCCACCTGCTCGGCGGCATGATCCTGTTCGCCGGCATCACCGGGCACATTGCGCAGACCGGCAGCGTGGACTTCACGCGCATGGCGCTCGATTCACCCGCGCAGTGGCTGATCTTGATCGGCTTTCTCGTCAACGCCGGGGCGCCGCCATTGTCGGCGTGGCTGCCGGATGCCTACCCGGAAGCGTCGTGGAGCGGCACGGTGTTCCTGTCGGCATTCACCACGAAGGCGGCCGTGTATGTGCTGATCCGTGGCTTTCCCGGCACCGAACTGCTGGTCTGGGTCGGGCTCATTATGGTGTTCTACGGCATCGTCTACGCGCTGCTCGAGAACGACATGCGACGCATCCTGGCGTACTCGATCGTTAACCAGGTCGGCTTCATGGTGGCGGGCATCGGCATCGGCACCGAGATGGCGCTCAACGGCGCCGCCGCGCATGCCTTTACGCACATCATCTACAAAGCGTTGCTGCTGATGTCGGCCGGCTCGGTGCTGTACATGACCAACCGGCGCAAATGCTCCGAACTGGGCGGCCTGTTCCACAGCATGCCCGTGTCGACGATCTGCGGAATCATCGGTGCGCTCGCGATCTCTTCGTTCCCGTTGACCTCGGGGTTCGTGTCCAAGTCGATGATCTCGCAGGCAGCGGCGGACGGGCATCTGCTGACGGTTTGGCTGCTGCTGACCGCGGGCTCGGCGGGCGTGTTCCTGCATGCCGGCATCAAGTTTCCGTGGTTCGTGTTCTTCCAGAAGGATTCGGGCCTGCGCCCCAGCGACCCGCCGGCCAGCATGCGCTGGGCAATGATCCTCTTCGCCTTCCTGTGTATCGCGATCGGCATCTGGACAGAACCGCTGTACGCCCTGCTGCCTTATGCGGTGATGTACGAACCCTACACGTGGGCGCACGTCGTGACCCAGGTCCAGCTGCTGCTGTTTTCGGGCCTTGCGTTCTTCGTGATGTTGCCCTATCTGCAGCGCACGTTGACGATCACCCTGGATACCGACTGGGTCTGGCGCAAGTTGTTGCCCGCTGTGGCGACGCTACTCGAGCGAATAATCGCGGCAGTGCAAGCGATGATCGGACGCGGCACCCAGCGTGCGAGCTCCTTAGCGCTGACCTTGCTCGATACTCATTACGGCGTCGACAGCGGCTTCGCCCGTACTTGGTCCACCCGGGGGATGGCGCTCTGCGTGCTCGTACTGTTGCTTGGGTATTTGCTGCTTTACTACATGTAAATACTCTCTCGCGCCGCGGGTCAGCACAGCGAATCGCTTGCAGCCGGCGGAAAGCCGGACGCTCTTAGCGCGCCGGCGCTTCGATCGGCGGCCTTGCTGGCATGGCGCCCGCTCCGCGCGCCCACTGGTACTTGGCGCCCAGCACCGCCACCG
>CAZKNV010000360.1:0-2729 GCA_964554145.1 uncultured Burkholderiaceae bacterium | reverse complement strand
CGGCCGGCTCGGATTCATGACCGATGTCTCGCTCGATCAGGTCAGCGAAGCGCTGGTGCCGATGTTGCGCGGCGCCTACGAAACCGATCGCCGCGTACTGCTCGACGGCGAAGTGCAGCGCGGCGGCAAGGCGACCTTCCAGGCGGCAGCGCTGAACGACATTGTCGTTTCGCGCGGCGTCACCGGCGGCATGGTCGAATACACCGTGCGCGTCGATGGCGTCACGATGTACAACCAGCGCGCTGATGCCGTCATCGTCGCAACGCCGACCGGTTCGACCGCATATGCGTTGTCGGCCGACGGCCCGATTTTGTATCCGTCGCTGGCTGGCTTGCTGCTGGTGCCGGTGGCGCCGCAAACATTGTCGAATCGCCCGATTGTGCTGAATGACGATGTCGTCATCGAAATCGAAATCACCGACGAGCGCGATGCGATGGCGCATTTCGATATGCAGTCGTATGAACACCTTGCGCCCGGTGATGTGGTTCGCGTCAAGCGCAGCGCGCATGCGGCGACGCTGCTGCATCCGGTCGGCTACAACTTTTTCGCGACCTTGCGGCAAAAATTGCACTGGAGCGTGATGCCGAGCGAGCCGCACAGTCGCGCTTGATGCGCGACTGCGCGGCTCGCCGTAAGCTCGCATTGATAAGCCACGAGGGGGCTGGGCTGGCCCCCTCGTGCTCCCCAGCCAGAATGAGCGTCCTGTAGCGGGTTACTTTCCATGCTGCTTTCGCTGTCGATCCGCAACTTCGTGATCGTCGAGTCGCTCGATCTCGATTTCGGGCCGGGCTTCACCGTGCTGACCGGCGAAACCGGTGCCGGCAAGTCGATCCTGATCGATGCGCTGCTGCTGGCGCTCGGCGAGCGGGGCGACTCCGACGTTGTGCGAGAAGGCGCGCCGCGCGCCGAGATCACGGCCGAGTTTCAGCCCGGCGAGCACGTGCGCGATTGGCTTACCGCAAGCGAACTGGCCGACGGCGACGGCACGCTACTGGCTCGCCGTACGATCGACGCCTCGGGACGCAGCAAATCGTTCATCAACGGCACGCCGGTCACACTTGCGCAATTGCGCGAACTCGGCGAAGCACTGCTCGACGTGCACGGTCAGCATGCGCATCAATCGTTGCTGCGGCCGGCGGCGCAAATGCAATTGCTCGATGAACATGGCGCCAAAGCAGCCGAACGGCGAGCCGTTGCGCAGGCATTTGCAACATGGAAATCCGCGCAACGCGCACGCGAGGAAGCCGAGACCATGGCGGCCAGCGCGCTGGCTGAGCAGGAGCGCTTGCGCTGGATCGTCGATGAGCTCGATACCCTCGCGCCGCAATCTGGCGAGTGGGAATCGATACAGGCCGAGCACAAGCGACTGTCGAACGCAGCCGGCTTGCTCGAAGGCGCGCGTATGGCGATCGACACGCTCAGCGACGCCGATCAATCTGCGCTGTCGCGAATCGGCGCCGTTCATACGCACATAACTCAACTTGCGCCGTTCGATGAACGACTGGCGCCGATTATCGAACTGCTGGACACAGCGCAGATTCAACTCGACGAAGCCGTCGCGGCACTGACGCGCTATCTCGACAAAACCGACCTCGATGCCTCGCGCCTGGCAGAAGTCGACGCGCGGTTGTCGGCGCTGTTTGCAGCGGCGCGCAAGTTCAAGACCGCGCCGGAAACGCTGGGCGGGATGCTGGCCGACGCAAAAGCCAAGCTTGCTGCGTTGTCCGCGGCGAGTGACCTCGATGCACTGAAGTCGCGCGAGGCCACCGAGCTCGCTACCTACAACCAGTTGGCCGGTGCGCTTTCCAGGCAACGCACAAAAGCGGCCAGGCAGATGAGCGTCGAAGTCACCCGCGCGATGCAGGACTTGAGCATGCCGGGCGGGCGGTTTGAAGTGCAGTTAAGCGAGGGCGAGCCGACGGCGTCGGGCATCGACAAGGTTGAGTTTCTGGTCGCCGCTCACGCCAGCGTCAGCGCCAGGCCGCTGGCGCGCGTGGCCTCCGGCGGCGAGCTGTCGCGCATCAGCCTGGCAATCTCCGTGATCGCAGCGACCGCCACGCCGGTGGCTACATTGATCTTCGACGAAGTCGACGCCGGAATCGGCGGTGCGGTCGCCGACACCGTCGGCAGTCTGCTCAAGCGACTCGGACAGAACCGCCAGGTGCTCGCCGTCACTCACCTTCCGCAAGTGGCCGCGCATGGCGATCAACATTACCGTGTGACAAAGGGCGACAGCGCCGATGGCCGGCCTGTGTCGCACATGATTCAACTCGATCGCAAAACGCGCATCGAAGAAGTCGCGCGCATGCTCGGTGGACACGAGATAACCGAGACGACGCGCAAGCATGCGCGCGAGATGCTGGCGGGTTAAAGCCTGCCCTCGCCTACCAGTAACTGCGCAGCCGCCAGATCCTCGATTGCAGTTCCGACGGATTTGAAAAGGGTGACTACGTCTGCGCTGCGTCTCCCGCGCACGGTTCCGGTGACGAGCTCTGCCAATTCTCCGAGCAGATCTTCGCGCACGATCACGCCGCGCTCGATCGGCTCGATGATATCTGCCGCTTCGGCCAGCGCGCCTGCGTAGGTATCGACGTAGACGCGCGAGCGGGCCACTGCGGCATCGTCCGCCTCGCGCATACTGCGTTTGAATGCGCCGACCAGGTCGAGATGTGTGCCGGGTTGTAGCCACGCGCCGCACACGATCGGCGAAGTTGCCGTTGTTGCGCAAC
>CAZKNV010000359.1:0-2734 GCA_964554145.1 uncultured Burkholderiaceae bacterium | reverse complement strand
CGCCGGGTTCGCCCGAGACGCCGATTCAATTCATCGACGCGCGCGATCTGGCGGCGTTGGTCATGCGGCTCATCATGCTGCGCGCGAGCGGCGCATTTAACGCGACGGGCCCGAACGACGGCGCGACTTTCGGCGAATTGCTCGATACGTGTCGCTGGATCTCGGGTGAAGACGTCGAGATCGAATGGGTCGATCAGAAATTTCTCGAGCGCGAGGCCGTAGCACCGTGGACCGAGTTGCCGCTGTGGATTCCGACGCATGATCCGCAGACGCGCGGCTTTCATGTAGTCGACACCACCCGCGCACGTCGCAACGGACTGCGCACGCGGCCGATGGCTGTCACGATCAGCGACATCCTGGAAGCTGGTATTCCGGAGCACGATGACAAGCGGCGCATCGGCAAGCTGACCCGCGAACGCGAGCGCGATCTGCTGGCGGTCTGGCGTCTTCAGAAGGCGGGGCTGGCACTGGCGTAGGTGGCGATGCCACTGGCATAGGGTTGCAATGCGTTACACCTTGAAACGCTCTGTCGTCGGCCTGCGCGCGTAATGTGTCGTTGAACCTCCAGCATCACCTTTGGGGAACAACGATGAAACGAAAATTTTGGATCGGCGCTTCACTGAGCGCTTTAGTTTTTGCTGCGATGGCACCGTGGTCAGCGTCACAGGCAAGCGGCGTTTCGGTAAGGGTCAACACGCCGGAGTTCGGGATTCGCATCGGCGGACCTCGCTACCACCGCCCTCCACCGGTCTACTACCCTGCACCGGTGTACGTTCCGCCTCCGGTCATCTACACGCGGCACCCGCGCTATATCGCGCCGCCACCGGTGATCTACGGATATCCGTATCACTATGCCGGTGGGCGCGGCTACGGCTATCAGCGACATTACCGCCAGCATCCGCACTGGCGCCATCAACGGCATCACCGGGGCGACGATCATCGCCGCCACCGACGGTAGATAGCGCGCTGGCCCGCTATATGCCGATCGAAGGTCAGAGTTCAAACGCCGAAGATCGGCGCGGATAGCCGCGCGGCCGATCGGCGGCGGCATCGGTAGCTGCGCGTGAGCGCGAGGACGCCGGCGAACAAAATTTAGAGTAAAGGTGCGATATCAGGATGTAGCCCTTGCTCGTGACTAGCCGCGGCTAGTCACGAGCAAGTAAGGATTAATTGTACTGCCGGGGATTGTTACAAGATGAATACCCGTTGCCAGGGTCACCACTTCCAGGATTGATACTCGCCGGCCCGCAGCCTCGTCTGTCTACTACGTTGCTCGACTGGCCTTCGATTATCATCCCTCCCGCAACTCGATCGAGTTCGATTTCAGTTAGCACACTAAACTCACTCAGCTTTTCCATTTTGATGATCCTCAAAATTGGTTGAAATCAATGCAGTTGTAGTGCAACCGAGCGCACGCATGCTAACGAAAGCACTAGCTAACAAAACGGCACCCACAGTTTGTCTAGCAAGTACTTCGCCCGCGCACAGTTTTGGCACTGCCTATTTCGCCAGATAACCATGCGTGCGTCATCGGCGTCGCGGCCGGTAATAGCCGCCGCTGAAGTATCTAGTGGCTTGGCTCACTATTTGCTTGAATCCGCATAACACGCAACGGGGGTTTCAATGCGCACAGACGGGCCCTTAAGTGACAACGTACAGGACCGGCGCGGCGTGGGCCGGGGCGGGTTGATCGGCGGCGGGATCGGAACGCTCGTACTGGTGGTCGTTGGTCTGATGTTCGGCATCGATCCGCGCGTTTTGCTTGGCGCGGCTGACACCGTTCAGAGCGTCCAAGAAGCACATTCGCCGCGAACTCGCGCTTCGGTGCCGACCGACGAAGAGGGCAAGTTCGTGCGGTTTGTGCTGGCCGACACAGAACAGACTTGGAATGCCGTTTTCAAACAGTTAGGCCGCGATTATCAAGAGCCGCAAGTCGTGCTGTTTACGCACTCTGAGCGCACCGCTTGCGGCACCGGTCAATCGGCGATGGGGCCGTTCTACTGTCCGCTCGATCAAAGCGTCTACATCGATCTGGCGTTTTACAAAGCACTGCAGCAGCGTTTCAAGGCGCCCGGCGATACCGCACAGGCGTACGTGATCGCGCACGAAGTCGGCCACCATGTGCAGAATCAGCTCGGCATCATGGAAAAGGTACAGGCCATGCGGCAGCGCGCGAGCGAAGCGCAGGCCAATCAGCTATCGGTGCGCCTTGAGTTGCAGGCGGATTGCTTTGCCGGCGTCTGGGCACACCATGCCAACAACCGGCAGCTGCTCGAAGCGGGCGATGTGCAGGAAGCGATGGGCGCAGCGGCCGCCGTCGGCGACGACAACATCCAGCGCCGTACTCAGGGCCAGATCGTTCCCGAAAGCTTCACGCACGGCAGCTCGGAGCAGCGCGTGCGCTGGTTCATGACCGGAATGAAGAGCGGCCAGATTGCCGCTTGCAATACGTTCGAAGGGGTGTGAACGCGCGCGATCTTGCGGCCGGCGTTGCGTTGACGATCGGTATTGCCGGCGATCGCCACTGCGAAATCATGTGGCTCGAAGGGTTGCGCCGCGCGCGCCTCTAGAATCGTCGAGATGAACGCGCCCGAATCGCTTTCGCGCCGCTCCAATCTCGATGCAGCTTTGCTCGGGCGTACTGCTCCATTGCCGATTGCATCGTACTTCGATGCCGGCTGGTTCGAGCGCGAGCTGCAGCATCTGTTCGCGCCGGGGCCGAACTACGTCGGCA
>CAZKNV010000358.1:0-2737 GCA_964554145.1 uncultured Burkholderiaceae bacterium | reverse complement strand
CAGCGCCGCTCTTCGCGCAGCCATCCGCATTGCGACCCAACGCATCTCATGTTTTAGGGTGAGCAGGCCCTAATCGTTAACCCAGCGGCGCAGCGCCTTTGTCTGCCCACGCCGTACTTTCGTTTCCACTCTTTTTCTCTGCGACGACACGGTCGGCCTGGTCGGCCGCCGCACTCTTGGAATCGTGGCGGCGCTCGCCACCATGGCGTCGAGCCGCGCGAGTGCGTCTGCGCGATTTTTTTCCAGGCTGCGATACGTTTGCGCCTTGATGACGACAATGCCGTCGTCGCTGATGCGCTGGTCACCCTTGGCAAGCAGCCGCTGCTTGATCTCGTCGGGCAGCGAAGACGCGCGGATGTCGAAGCGCAGATGCACCGCGTTCGATACCTTGTTGACGTTTTGCCCGCCGGCGCCTTGCGCGCGGATCGCGATGAGCTCGATCTCGTCCTCGCGCAGCTCGTAGGGAATGGAAATCCGGGTCATCACATCCGCATTGTGAATGCACCCAAAAAAACGGCCGCGCAATGGCGGCCGTTCGCACTCGGCGTCGGCGCTCTAACGTCGCCGTTCGCGCAGGCGAATAATGTCCGCCTCCCGTTTCAATTCGGCTGCGGTGTAAATCATCAGCAGCCCGATCTGCGATGGCGATGCCTCCGCCCCGCCCGCCGGTGCGCTGGTACCGAGCAACCCGGCGGTGCCTGCGTTGACGACTACCACGTCGGCGGCGGCCGCGAAGCGCGGCGTGGCAAACGTATTGCGACAGCCAAATCACAGTAGCTGTAATGCTGCGTTGCGATTTTCGACCGCGCTTAACGAACTGGCGGCGGGCCAGGAATCGGGTCGCGCTCGATGTGCTGCACTTCTGAAACCGATCGCACGCCCGAAATGCGCTTAATTCCCGGAACCTTGGACGAATCGATAGCAACCGCTAACGCGTTAGTGGAAAGGGTCGCGCGCGCGAGTTCGGTCGCGCCGAGAAGCTTTAGCCGCGCCATTACCTGATCTTGCTGCTGCGTGACCTTTTCGAGTTGTCCCTGCGGCGCGGCAGCAACAGGTGGCTCGGTCAAGATGACCCAGACGTTGATCTTCTCAGCGCTGAACGCGGCGGTGGCCAGTCCGACCATCAGAGCACCCGTTGCAAGCTTTCGAATCATGCGTGCCATGCAGCAAGTAGCGTACGACCGCCGCATGCGTTGACGCCCATCGAACGCGCGCCCTTCATCTTTATATTGACCACCGGATCACTTTGCGCGAAGCTCGCGCCCCCGCTCGTCCGAGCGCGCTTCATTTCAGGAGGCGCCATGAGAAAACCAGATCCTGTTCGTTAGTCGGCCGCACCAGCGCTGACTCTGACTTTCCGATTCCTGCGCCGCCTGCGTGCGGCCGCGACATTCCCATTGCATAAACGAGGCGACGTGCCCCTGCACGTGGCTCCGCGCGATGACGCGCACTGTCTCTGAGGACATCGGAATAAATGGATACGAGTTTGATGGATCGGCTGCGGCCGATTGGTTTTACGCCTGCAGTCGCGCAAGCGATGGCGGCACTGAGCGACGCGCCAAGTGTATCGGGCGTAGCGATGCGCTTGCTCGAAGTACATCGCGAAACGGTGCGAGTCGCGGATGGCATCGACGAACATTCGGCTCGACCATTGCCCGGCTTGCAACGTGCGCTGGCTGATGCGGGCGATGCGTTAACCGTCGGCGACTGGGTCTTGGTTGAACGCGATGACACCGGCGCGCGCTGGGTCAGTGATCGAATGCCGCCACTCTCGCAGATCGTGCGGCGCAATTCGTCAGGAGCACGCCAGTCGCTGGTCACCAATGTCGACACGGCGATGCTGACGATGGGACTCGACGGCGACTTCAATCTGCGCCGGCTGGAGCGCTATCTGGCGATGGTGAAACCGGCTTCGATCTGGCCGATCGTGATTCTGACCAAGAAGGACTTGTGCGAAGACGTCGATGCACGACTCGACGCGCTGCGCGAGCGGTTGCCGCGCGACATTGCGGCACACGCGGTCGATGCGCGCTCGGCTGCTACCGCCATCGAGCTCGCCCCGTACATCAGGCCCGGTCAGACCGTCGTTGCGCTGGGTTCTTCGGGCGCCGGCAAATCGACGTTGACCAACACGTTGCTCGGCACGTGCGTGCAAGATACCGGCGCCGTGCGCGAAGACGACAGCCGCGGCCGACACACGACGACATCACGC
Organism: uncultured Burkholderiaceae bacterium; assembly: GCA_964554145.1. GTDB lineage: Bacteria > Pseudomonadota > Gammaproteobacteria > Burkholderiales > Burkholderiaceae_F > JACCZX01. The sequence continues at coordinate 525 of CAZKNV010000358.1, read as the reverse complement.
TCGCTACATGTGCTGCCCACGGGCGGCTGCATCATCGATACGCCCGGGTTGCGCGGACTTCGCCCGGATATCGATGAACACGATCTGGCGGCGAGTTTCGACGACATCGCCGCATTGGCGGAACAGTGCCGCTTTCGCGATTGTCTGCACCAGGACGAGCCCGGCTGCGCCGTGCGAGCCGGCGTAGCCGCCGACCGCCTCGGGAACTACCAGAAGATGCTGCGCGAGATTCGCCGCGAAACATTGACGCCGCTGCAAAGGCGTGAGCAACTGTCAATGTGGAAAATTCGACATCGAGCTGCCGAGCAGCGAATGAAAATGAAGCGTGGCAAGACAGGTTAGCCGGTTAGCCGATCGCCACCACCGGCGCTTCGTCGGCCTCTCGCCGGCTTCGTCCCCGTCTACCCCTACAAAATGCAATCCACGCCGGCTTTCGTGCACTTCATCGCAAACGCATGGCTCGTGGCCGGGCAACTGCCTACAGTCCGCTCATCGACCCCGGATCAAGTCCGGGGCAGGCTTTAA
>CAZKNV010000357.1:0-2739 GCA_964554145.1 uncultured Burkholderiaceae bacterium | reverse complement strand
GTGGCGCGCGTCGCCGGCTGCGCCCGGGTCGCGGTTTCATCGAACATCACCTGCAGGCGGATCGTCTCGCCGGCTGCCAGCCGTGCCTCGAATTTTTCCGGCACGACAATGACGGCGTTTTGCAGACGCCCCGACTTTATTTGCACTGCATAGTCGTCGGGTGCGTCCTTGACCGTCGCGCCGGCGCGCTGCAAAAAGTTGATCAGCATCGGCGCGGCGCTGCCGTTGGCGACGTAGATCTCGCGCCTTGCTGCATCTTCCTCGACGCTCGAGATGAAAATCGATAGAAGAAACAGCGTCAGCGGACCGGCAAGGATCGACGTCACCAGCACGATGAGCCACGTACGGCGATCGCGCACCGCATCCTTCAACTCCTTGCCAAAAACAGTCAGTGCAGTGCTCATGCCTGCGTCTCGTACGCCAGCCTGACGAACGCGTCTTCCAGCGATTCGGTCCCGGCTTCGGCGCGGATCGAATCCGCCGTGCCGTGTGCCACGGTGCGCCCGCGGGCGACGATGACGATCTCATCGGCCAGTTGCTCGACTTCCTGCATGATGTGCGACGAGATGACGATGCATTTGCCGGCGTCACGCTGATGCAAGAGCAGCCGCCGCAGAGCGCGCGTCGAAACGACGTCAAGTCCGTTGGTCGGCTCGTCGAGAATCAGGTGGTGCGGGTCGTGGATCAACGCGCGCGCCAGCGCCACCTTCAACCGTTCCCCGGTCGAAAAGCCCTCGACGCGGCGCTCGAGCAAGGAGCCCATGTCAAGCAACTTGGCCAGCATCGAGAGTCGCTCTTTGCCGGCTTGCATCGGCACACTGCGCAACTGTGCGTAGTACTCGATGTTCTCGCGCGCAGTCAGCCGCGTATACAGACCGCGCGCATCGGACAGCACGCCAAGCTGTGCGCGCACTGCGAGCGTATCGGTTTGCACGTCGACTTCGCCGACTCGCGCCTGACCGCGATCTGCGCGGACGAGTGTGCCGATGATGCGCAGCGTGGTGGTCTTGCCGGCGCCGTTCGGTCCGAGCATTGCGGTAATGCGTCCGTCGGCGGCGACAAACGACACATCTTCGACGGCCGTCACGCGCGCGCGCTTGCCGTCGACCTTTGCGGCGAATGACTTGGCGATGTTTTCGACTTCAATCACGGTTGCCTGGTTTTCGGCGCCGCAGTGGAGTCGATGGCAACAAAGAAGCTCGGCGCCGGAATACGCGTCAGACACTCACCATCGATAGCCTCGAACGATGCATCGCGCACGAAACGCGAAACGAGCTTCGGTGCGCAGCCCTGGGCGCTGATGCCATGTCCGAGATTCGGCGCGACGATGTGCTTGACATTGCCGAGCCGTTTTGCGACTGACTCGCCATGGCGCGGCGGCGTTGCCGGATCCAGCCCGCCCGAAAAAATCAGCACCGGCACCTTTGACGCCGGCACCGAATAGAACTCGGACGGCACGGGGCGTGCAGGCACGAGGCGGCAAGCCTGTTGATAAAGCTCGGCAAATGCTGAGCCGAAACGTGTCGCGCCCGCTTGGGCTTGCGCAGCGGCATCGATGCGCGGCACATCTTCGGCGCAAATGACCGCGAAGTGCATGCCGACCGCAAAGTTCTCGCTGACGCCGCCGCTGATTGCGGCACTGAGCGCTACCAGCGCCATGAAGTCGCCACGGCTTGCTTCCGCCAGGGCAAACGGAAGCACGGAGGCCAACTGCGGCACGTATAACGGCACGCGCAGCAGCGATGCGAGCATCTTGCGATCAAGCCGGAGCGATTCGATAGCGCCGGTCAGCGGATGCGGCACGCGAATATCGATTCCACTTTCGGCGCGTTTCAGCAGCGTCGCAATGCGCTCGTCGAAGTCCGGGTATCGAGTGCGACACCGTTCGTCACGCGCACATGCTTCGCCGAGCGACTTCAATGCAGCGTCAGCGTCGACTGCGAAAGAGATCGGCAGCACCATATCGGGCGGAGCCACGCCGTCTAGCACTGCAGTTCGTACGCGCCCGGGGTACTGCCGCAGGTACTCGAGTGCGGCACGCGTGCCATACGATCCGCCCCACACATTGATCTTCTCTGCACCCAACTGCGCGCGTACCGCTTCGAAATCGCGCACCGCGATCCACGTTGCGTACTGTCGCAGGTCGGCCGCAAGCGCGTTCAAACACGGACCGAGCCGCGCGATCTGCTGCGCGGGCTCGAGGGCAGACGCCAGCGAGGTTTCGTCGACGTCGCACTCGAGCGGATTCGAACGTCCGGTTCCGCGCTGATCGATAAACACAAGGTCGCGCCGTGCATTCAGCTCGGCCAGTACCGGCATCACCTGCCGTGCTGCCCTCGTTGCCGCCTGCCCAGGCCCGCCGGCGAACACAAAAATCGGATCCGGTTGCTTGTTGCGCGCGACCGCCGGCACGACGGCAAAGCGAACTTCGATCGTGCGGCTCGATGGCAAACCCGGGTCTTCCGGCATGCGCACGGTGCCGCACTTGATCTCCCGCTCGATTCCGGGAATGCGACATGGTTCAAGGTTAGCCACGTCGGTCGTAGATGAGCGGCACGAGGCAAGCGCGAGCGCAGTGAGCAGCGAGACAACAGCGAGTTTCATCGAGGAGTCATGAAAGTTTGCGCGGCGAACGATAGCAACCTGGGTTCGTGCAGCAGCGGCTGGCGCAGCCGCGCCGCCTAGTCGTCGGGCACTTCGTGCCTTCTCTGCGGTACTCGCCGAGGCGCCGGGCCCGTA
>CAZKNV010000356.1:0-2748 GCA_964554145.1 uncultured Burkholderiaceae bacterium | reverse complement strand
TCGCAGCCGTACATCGTTGCGCTGATGATCGAGGCGGCCGAGATCAAGCCCGGCGAAAAGGTACTCGAAGTCGGCGCGGGCTCGGGCTACGCCGCCGCTGTTATCGGCAGAATCGCAAAGCGCGTGCACGCGATCGAACGCCATGCAGCGTTGGGTAAGGCGGCAAAGCGTCGCTTCGAAGCGCTCGGATACGACAACATCGAGTTGCGTGTCGGCGATGGCACGAAGGGTTGGCCGGAGGCCGCGCCATTTGATGCGATCGTAGTCTCTGCAGGCGGACCCGAAGCGCCGCCAGCCCTGAAGGACCAGCTCGCGCCCGGCGGCCGCCTTATCGTTCCCGTGGGCGAGCAGACATTCGGCCAGCGGCTGCTGAAGATCACCCGCATCAGTGAAAGCGAATACGAAACGGAAGACATCGGCGGCGTTGCGTTCGTGCCGCTGATCGGCGACCAAGGCTGGGCCGAGGACGGCCGGCGCGCGGCGACTAATCATGTACCGGGCCGCTCGCGCCAACAAAGTCTGCCGCAGATGATTGCAGAAGCCGCCGAGCCGCTGCCTGAGTTCGATGATCCAGCGTTCGGCCAACTGTTCGACCGCTTCGCCGATCGCCGAGTCGTGTTGCTGGGCGAGGCCAGCCACGGTACCTCGGAGTTCTATCGCGCTCGCGCGGCGATCACGCGCCGGCTGATCGAGAAGCACGGATTCACGATCGTCGCGGTCGAGGCCGACTGGCCCGATGCGGCGGCCGTTGACCGTTATGTGCGCGGTCGCGCGGCGAGCGCCAAGGCTGAACCGCCGTTCCAGCGATTCCCCACATGGATGTGGCGCAATACCGATGTGGCAGCGTTCATCGATTGGATGCGAACGCACAACGAGCGCGTTGAGGGGGCCGAGCGCCGCGCCGGCTTCTACGGCCTGGACATCTACAACATGAGCGGCTCGATTGCCGCCGTGCTCGAATACCTGGACAAGATCGATCCCGATGCGGCAGCGATCGCGCGCGAGCGCTATGGTTGCCTGACACCGTGGCAAAAAGACCCATCGACCTACGGCCGCGCGGTGCTCAGTGCCGGATACCGCAAATGCGAAAAGGTGGTCATCGAGCAATGCCGTGCGTTGCTTCAAAAGCGCCTCGAGTACGCACGCGAAGACGAAGACAGCTTCATCGACGCAGCTCAGAACGCCCGGTTGATTGCGTCGGCCGAGCGCTACTACCGGATCATGTACTACGGCGGCGCGGAATCGTGGAATCTGCGCGACACGCACATGTTTGAAACGCTGGGGCACTTGCTCGAAGCGCGCGGAGCCGACTCAAAGGCGGTGGTGTGGGCGCATAACTCGCACATCGGCGACGCGCGGTTCACGGAAATGGGAGCGGTGCGCGACGAGCTGAACATCGGCCAGTTGTGTCGCGAACGCTTCGGCAGCACGGCGGCGCTGATTGGGTTCGGGACGCACACCGGCACCGTCGCGGCCGCCTCCGATTGGGATGGTGACATGCAAATCAAGAAGGTGCGGCCATCGCATCGGGACAGCGTTGAAAGAATCGCCCATGACGCCGGCGTGCCGCGCTTCCTGCTCGATCTCGCGCCCGGCCGTCACGAGGCACTGCGCCGGCGGCTGCTGGAACCGCGGCTGCAGCGGTTCATCGGCGTGATCTATCGGCCTGATACCGAGCTGATGAGCCATTATGCCGATGCATCGTTGCCGCAACAGTTCGACGCCTATTTATGGTTTGACGAGACGACGGCGGTGACGCCGCTCGGACGGGAGTACGTTCACCCCGGTGTTCCTGACACCTATCCATTCGCGCTCTAGCGACGGCGGGCCAAGTGTTGCTACGCCCCTGGTAGGTGACAGACGAACGGAGGGTTCTCGCTGCTAGGCAAGACGCCGGATCGCAGCCGCTGATATGGACAAGAACGACGCGTTGGACGCCCACGCGATATTGGTCGCAGCATTGCGTGATCCGGCGGCGTACCCGCATCCGGCCGGCGCAGTGGAAGTCATCGACACCCACATCTCGTCCGTGCTACTCGCGGGCGAGTATGCGTACAAGCTCAAAAAGCCGGTCAATCTCGGTTTTGTGGACTTCTCCACGCTTGCACGTCGCCACCACTGTTGTGACGAGGAAATTCGACTGAATCGCCGGAGCGCACCATCGCTCTACCTCGACGTCGTGCCTATTACGAGTTCGCCGATCGACGCTAAACCGCGCATCGGCAGTGAAGGCGCGCCGCTCGACTACGCGGTGCGGATGCGCCGCTTTGCCGGCGACGCGCGGCTCGATCAAATGGCGCGCGCCGGCACATTGGACGCGTCACTGATCGATCGACTGGCGGCGACGATCGCCGCGTTTCATTCGCATTGCGAGCGCGCGCCGGAGCACGGCGCCTTTGGCACAGCGGAGAAAATCCGTGCTTGGGCGCGCGCCAACCTCGTCAACCTGCGCCGATTGATCGCGGACGCGGAACAGGAACAACGAATTGACCGGCTCGCGCAGTGGACCGAAGCCGAGTTCGCGCGCCGTGCGGATGTTTTTGCTGCCCGCCGCGCCGAGGGATTCGTGCGGGAGTGCCACGGCGATCTGCATCTGGCCAACTTGGCGCTGATCGACGGCGAGCCGGTGCCGTTCGATTGCATCGAATTCAATCCCGAGCTGCGCTTCATCGACGTGATGAGCGACGTCGCATTTACATGGATGGATCTCCTCGATCACGGTCTGCCACAGCTCGCTGCGCGGCTGCT
>CAZKNV010000355.1:0-2750 GCA_964554145.1 uncultured Burkholderiaceae bacterium | reverse complement strand
GGCGACTCATCAAGGCCCGCACGAGTCCGGATTTCCAGACCGGCCCCGGAGCGATTGCGTTCACTCTGATCTGGCGCTCGATCAGTTCCATCGCCAGGGTCTTGGTGAACGCGTTGATCGCGCCCTTGGTCGCGGAGTAATCCGGCATCATTTTCGAACCCTTGATACCGGTTTCGGAGCTGGTGGCGATGATCGCAGCGCCCGGCTTCATGTGCCGCAACGCCGCACGCGCCAGGCGCACATAGGCCAGGATATTCACCTGAAACGTGCGCTCGAGATCGGCATCGTCTAGTTCTTCAAGCGACTTGCTGCTTTGCTGGGCGGCGTTGGAAACGAGAATATCGAGCCGGCCGAACGCGCCGACAGTGCGCTCGACAGCCTCGTCGCAAAACGCGGCGTCGGCCAGATCGCCCGGGATCAGTTCGCAGCTGCGGCCTTCGGCCTCGACGATGGCGCGCGTATCGTCCGCGTCCGACTGTTCATCGTGCAGATAAACGATCGCAACATCGGCGCCTTCGCGCGCATACAGCGTGGCGACCGCGCGTCCGATGCCGGAGTCGCCGCCGGTAATCAACGCGACCTGCCCTTCGAGTTTTCCGGCCGCTTTATAGCGCTGCGCGTCGGAGCGCGGCTGCGGATCGAGCGCCGATTCCAGCCCGGGCGGCTGTTGCTGCTGTTTCTTGAATGGCGGCTTCGGCTGCTTTAGCGGCGCTGAAGTTTCAGTGTCCTGTGCTTCGTCAAGCTGCTCGGCCATCGGTCGTCTCCTCTAAGCGGATACGCAGCCGCCAGCAAGACGAGTACCCGACGCAGTCCTCGTACCTAAACTTCGCGCAGTGTGGCGAGCGGCGGCGTCTGTAGCACGCCGCGTAGCCCGAACCATCCGCCGATCAGCGCCGCAGCAGACCCGCCGGCAATGCCGCCCACAAAAACCCACGGCGACACGGTGTAATCGAATTCGAATGCATACGTTGCGAGCGCCCAGCCGGTCACGCTGGCGCCAATCGCGGCGAGCAGCCCGGCCAGACCGCCGATGCAGAGCATCTCCGCCACCTGCGCGCGAGACAGCTGTTTGCGCGAAGCTCCGAGGGCGCGCAACAACCCCGCTTCGCGCACTCGTTCATCGCGGCTCGACGCCAGCGCTGCATACAGCACCAGTACGCCGGCAGCCAATGTAAACACGAATAGAAACTCGACCGCTGCAATGACCTGATCGATGACCGTCTGTATCTGCCGGAATATGGCCGTCATGTCGATCACCGTCAGATTCGGAAACTGCTGCAGCAAGTCGCCGGTAAGCCCCGCTTGCGCGGCCGGTAAATGAAACGCGGTGATAAAGCTGGCCGGCATGTCCCGCAGCAGCGCCGGCGGCATGATGACGAAAAAATTCGCGCGCATCGAATCCCAATTGACCTTGCGCAGACTGGTGGCGCGCGCGGTGACCTGCTGCCCCGCGATATCGAAGGTCAATGCATCGCCCAGCTTGACGCCGAGCGTTTCGGCGATGCCATCTTCGATCGACAATTCGTTGCTGCCGTCGGCAAACCAGCGGCCAGCGGTGATGCGGTTATGCGACGGCGCATCGGCCGTGTACGAAAGATTGAACTCGCGATCAACCAACCGTTGCGCGCGGTCGGCGGTAAATGACTCGGGGCCGATGGCGCGTCCGTTGACTTCTATCAATCGCCCGCGAATCATCGGGTACAGCGGTGCGTCGACGCCGGCCGCATCGAGGCGCTGCTCGACTGCGGCCGCCTGATCGGGCTGAATGTTGATGACGAAGCGATTGGGCGCATCGGGTGGCGCTGCCTGGCGCCAGGCATCGACCAGGTCGGTGCGCGTCACTGTCAACAGCAACAGCGCCATTAACCCGACCGCGAGCGAGACCAGCTGAATCACCGCTGCCGCCGGCCGCCGTTGCACGGCGGCGATCGCAAAGCGCCACGAGATGCCCAGCCGTCCGGTCATTCCGCGCAAGGGCGCGAGCAGCTTTAATACCAGCCATGCGACCAAGGCAAATACGACCAGGCCGCCGGCAAAACCGCCCGCCGTCAGGCTGCCGATTTTCAGATCGTTCGACGACCACAGCAGCAGTGCGAAAAATCCGACCAACCCGACGAGATAACCGAGGGCGACACGCCCGGTCGGTAATCCAATGTCCTTGCGCAGCACACGCAGAGGCGACACGTGCCGCAGCTGCGCCAGTGGCGGCAGTGCAAAACCGAGCAACAATACGAGGCCACATGCGAAGCCCTGCGCGGCCGGCAAAAGCGACGGCTGCGGCAGCGTTGTCCTGACCAGCGAACCCAGTGCATTGAGCAGGATGTAGTGAGCTGCATAGCCCAGCGCCATGCCGATGACGCAGGCCGCCAGGCCGATCACAACAAACTCGAGCACGAACAACCGGAAAATATCGGCCTGCGCAAGGCCGAGGCAACGCATCATCGCGCACGAATCCAGGTGCCGCACTGAGAAGCGACGCGCCGACGCCGCCACGGCGACCGCTGCGATCATCGCAGCGAGCAGCGCCACCAGCGCGAGGAAGCGCTCCGCGCGATCGAGCGTGCGCTGCATCTCGGGCCGGCCGCCTTCAAGCGTTTCGATACGCTGCCCGCGTCGCAACTGCTGCTCCAGCGAGGTCGTGTAGGCACGAACCGCCGGCCGCTCGCCGGCGACCAGCAATCGGTAAGTCACACGGCTGCCGTTGGCGATCAACTGCGTGGCGGCTAGATCGTCGATGTTCAGCATCACGC
>CAZKNV010000354.1:0-2757 GCA_964554145.1 uncultured Burkholderiaceae bacterium | reverse complement strand
TGACGATCTACGAAGGCACGACTGCGATTCAGGCCAACGATCTGGTCGGCCGCAAGACCGCGCGCGACGGTGGCGCGACGGCGCGGGCCTTCATCGAACAAATGCGCACGAGCGTGGCAGAGGGGAACGCAGGCAGCGCGGACATGCAGGCGATCGCCAGGCGGCTCTCGACTGCAATCGATGCCTACGAATCGGTCGTCGATTACATTGTCAGTGAGTACAAGAGCGATATCCGTGGCGTGTTCGCCGGCTCGGTTCCCTACTTGAAGCTGGCGGGCATCGTGCACGGAGGCTGGCAGATGACGCGCGCGGCGTTGGCGTCAGCACAGCGTATCGACGACGGCACGGATGTGGAATTCGGCCGCGCCAAAATTGCGACGGCGCGATTTTTTGCCGATCACATGCTGGTGATGGCGCCGCCGCTCGCCGAAAGCATCGTTGGCGGGAGCGTCGGGACGCTGGCGCTTGCCGAAGCCGAGTTTTAACGACTCACAGCCACTGGACGTCCGCCGGTAGCAGCCCCAGCACCATAGCCAATCGCTATCACGAGCGTAGCAATAATTGATTTGTTTAACCACATGGTGCGCGCGTAGATTGCTCAATAACTGTCGCGGCTCTGTCGTTGAGCCGTGCAGCGCTATTGCAAAAGTGACTCAAGGAGACTCGCATGGAACTCAAAGGCTCGAAAACCGAACAGAATTTGAGAGACGCCTTCGCCGGTGAATCGCAGGCGAACCGTCGTTATCTGTACTTCGCGGCGAAGGCCGACGTCGAGGGCTACAACGATGTCGCTGCAGTATTTCGCTCGACCGCAGAAGGTGAAACCGGCCATGCGCACGGGCACCTGGAGTATCTGGAAGCCGTCGGCGATCCGGCGACAGGCTTGCCGATCGGTCCAACCAAGTCCAATTTGAAGGCCGCGATCGCCGGCGAGACGCACGAATACACCGATATGTATCCGGGCATGTCCAAATCCGCGCGCGGTGAGGGCTTCGAGGAAATCGCCGACTGGTTTGAAACGCTGGCCAAGGCCGAGCGCTCGCACGCGAATAAGTTTCAGAAAACCCTCGACACAATAGTTGACTGACGCGTTGTCCATTAAAACTTGTGTTGCCGGACCCGCAGGGACCGGCGGTCTAACCCTGTGACTCGCGAAGGTAGTCTCGAAGCGCCCACGCGGCACCCGCTGGCGTGGAAAACTCCGGAGTTCAACGACGAGCAGGCGCTCGACGCTGAGCTTGCGCGCATCTTCGGCATCTGCCACGGTTGTCGCCGATGTGTCAGCCTGTGCGGTGCATTTCCGACATTGTTCGACCTGGTCGACAACGGGCCGACCGGCGAAGTCGACGGTGTGCCGAAGGAAAAGTACAAGGACGTCGTCGATCAGTGTTACCTGTGCGACATGTGCTACATGAGCAAGTGCCCGTACGTGCCGCCGCACCCGTGGAACGTCGATTTTCCGCATACGATGCTGCGCGCGAAGGCGGTGCACTTCGGCAGGCACGGCGCGTCGAGCAGCGACAAGTTTTTGACTTCGACCGACAAGGTGGGCCGTTTTGCCGGCATCCCGATCGTCACCCAGGCGGTCAATGCGATTAATCAAGGCGCACCTGCGCGCCTGGCGATGGAAAAACTGGCGAGCGTCGATCGCAACGCGTGGCGCCCGGATTTTGCGACCAAGAAGTTTCGCTCCACCGCGCGTTCGAACCTTTCGGCCCCGGTGCGTGACGGCGCGAAAACGCCGGGCAAGATTGCGATCTACGCGACGTGCTATGTCAATTACAACGAGCCCGGAATCGGACACGATCTGATTGCAATCCTTGATCACAACGAGCTTCCGTATGTAATTTTGGACAAGGAAGCATGCTGTGGAATGCCGAAGCTCGAAATCGGCGATCTGCAATCAGTTGAGCGCCTGAAGAACATCAACATCCCACAGTTGGCAAAACTGGCGCGCGACGGCGACGCAATCGTCACCGCGGTTCCATCATGCACATTGATGTACAAGCAGGAACTTCCGTTGATGTTTCCGGACGATACGGACGTTCAGCTTGTAAAGCAGGCGATGTGGGATCCGTTCGAGTATCTGGTGGCGCGCAAGCGAGACGGTTTTTTAAAGGCCGACTTCAAGCAGCCGCTTGGCACGGTTTCATATCACGTGCCGTGTCACGGCCGCGTGCAAAACGTCGGCCGTAAAACCGAAGAGCTGTTGAAGTCGCTGCCCGATACCACCGTCAATACGGTCGAGCGGTGCTCGGGCCACTCGGGAGTCTGGGGCACGCGCAAGCAATTTCATGCGATGGCGATGAAAATCGGCAAGCCGGTTTTCAGAAACATGGCCAGCGTGAAGCCGGACTACATCAGCTCGGACTGCCAGCTCGCGGGGCATCACATCGAGCAGGGTATTCACGAGTTTGCGAAAGAAGCGCTCGATGGAAAGACGCCGAAGATCGCGCATCCGATAACGTTGATCCGGATTGCGTACGGGTTATAGACGATGCCCGATCGTATCGCGCGAGACAGTCTGCTGACGCTTGAAGCCTATGCGCGCGAACGCCAGGCGTTTCGCGCCAGGGTCATTGCACACAAGAAGAATCGCACGGTTCGCCTTGGCGAGCACGTCACGTTGATCTTTGAAGACGAGCTAACGATCCGCTATCAGATTCAGGAAGTGCTGCGAATCGAGAAAACGTTCGACGAGCGCGGCATCCAGGAAGAACTCGACGCCTATGTTCCACTGATACCCGATGGGACGAA
>CAZKNV010000353.1:0-2772 GCA_964554145.1 uncultured Burkholderiaceae bacterium | reverse complement strand
ACCCGGCCTCGCGCTTCGCCATCGTCGGCGTGTTCGTCGCCGACTTCGGCGGCTCGGTGAGAGTCGCGGTGACCGGCGCCGGCCCCGTCGTGTTCCGCCAGGCCGAGATGGAAAAAGCGCTCACCGCGAAGTTCGCACCGGAGTCGGTGGCGAACGTCAAGGTGAAACAGGAAGGCCTCAACAGTGATATGCATGCGAGCGCCGAATACCGCGCGCACCTCGTGACGGTGATGGCCAAGCGCGCAGTGCAAGCCGCTCTGAAGTAACGAGCTCCGAGATCATGCCAGCGCGGCGATTGCCGTTACATCGACAATCCCGCTCGCTTGGCTTCGAGCCTTAGCGTGGCGCGTACTCGCTCGCGTTCCTCGTCATCGAAAAATACTGTCTCCCTGAACCTGTAGACAAGGGTCGCGGTCGATAGAAGCGACGCATCAATGCCCGTGCGCACCCATTGCAGATCCTTCCCGTCGCCTCGCGCAAGTTTCGCAATTGCCGCGTCATTCGGGTCGATGAACTTGACCAGCACACCGCCGGGCAGCCGCAATGGGATCAGCCGATCGTGCCACCCGTCCGGCAGCGTCGGCAACGAAGGCGATACGGCATCGAAATAGTAGCCATGCTCCTGCTCGAACTCGCTACCGAGACCGAAGTCCTTCGCGATTTCGAATGCACGAGCCGGATCACTTTCCGGCCAGGCGTCGACTTCCATCGACACGAGCATTAGTTCAGGGATAGTTCGTCCCGGTGCCAGCCCTAGGACCGACAGGCTACCAATGACCACGAACTCATTGACGTGATGCCTTAGCGATACCTCGCGCAGGAGCCGGTCGAGCTGCTCGACATTCAACCGCGTACCCGATCCGTCAGCAGGAACCCAAACGGGGTGTTCTGAAACAGCGCCCTGCGTTCGTCTGCCTCAAGGTCGCGCAACTTGCCAGCGACCGCGATTGGAGGCCCGGCGAGAATCTCAGTCCAGCGGCTCGCGTACCACGGACTGCAAGTCCTGCCAAGGATCCACTTGCGAATCTGCTCCCGGGCCCGCGCCATTTCGTTCTCACCGATGGCTGATGTTGCCAGCCCCGCGGCGATCCGCTCATGCTCCAACGCAAGGACATCCTCTTTTGCCCGCTGCCTGGCACGCGCCTCGGCTCGGCGAGCACGTTCAAGCACATCAACGCCGGTCTGGCCCGACCGTCCGCTCAATGCCTTGGAATCTTCAGCATTCATGACCGAGTAGTATGCCAGCAAGCCGCGCAAGGCACCTCGCGCCCACCTCGCCGAGATTTCCTGGCTTTAAGGCATCTTGCCGAGGATCTTGCCAAATTCCTCGGCCGAGAACGCGGTGAGCGTTTCGGTCCTGACGTTGCCGAGCGAAGCGACCGCCAGACCCAGCGAGGTCACCGTGGCCGTGTCCGGTGCCTCGACTATCGTCACGAGGTCAAAGTGCCCCAGCGTCCAGTAGATCTCCTTCACCTTGACGCCGCTCTTCGCCGCCAGCGCCTTGAACGCCTCGGTGCGCTTGGGTGACTCCTTGATGTTGCGAACGCCCTGATCAGTGAAATTTCCCAGCACGATGAACGTTGCCATGTCTGCTCTCCTCTGGTCAGAACTGCATTTGCATGCGACTGCCCTTCATTCGATCACCCGGTCGGCGCGCAGGAGCACGGATTGCGGAATCTTCAGGCCGAGCGCCTTGGCGGTTTTCAGGTTCACGATCAAGTCAAACTTGGTCGCGCGCTCGAACGGAATATCGCCGGGCTTCGCGCCCTTGAATATGCGATCCAGGAAATAGGCCGCCCTGCCGTACAGCGCCAGACGGTTCGCGCCATACGCGAGCAGGCCGCCAGCATCCGCAAAGCTCGCGTATGCGACCGCGGGCAGCCGCTTCACAGACGCCAGGGCGGCAATCACGCCGGTGTGCGAATTCAGCAGCGGCTCGCTGTTGATCACGGCTGCGTCGATGCGCGCCCCGCTCATCGCATTGAAAGCGTCCGGCAAGTCCGTCGCCTCGCGAACCAGAAACTCCTGCAATTCGACCTTCGTCGCTGTGGCCGCGGCTTCCAGCGCCTTCCTGGTCAGCGCGAAAATCTCGGGATTCAGCGTACTGACGAGAAACGCCACTCGCTTGGCGCGCGGCACGACTTCCTTGAGCAACTGGAGCCGCTTTGCACTTTCCTCGGGAACGAAGGACGTCGAGCCGGTGACGTTGCCGCCGGGCCGCGCCAGACTGGCGGCAAGCCCTGCGGCGACCGGATCGGCGCCATCCGCCATGACGACGGGAATCGTCGATGTCTCCTTCGCCACGGCAGCGGCCCCGGGGAGCCCATGGACAAGGATCGCTTCGAGCTTGAGCGCAACGAGTTCCGCGGCCAATTCGCGGACCCGCCCGGGGTTGCTCTCCGCCCAGCGGTATTCGATGACGATGTTCCTGCCTTCCACGTAACCCAGTTGGCGCAGACCACCGGGTACCCAATCCAGTTCGCGCACGTATCCCGACGCGTAGGCGGTGCCGAGGAACCCGATTCGATGAACCTTTGCGGCTTGCTGCTGCGCGAACGAAGCGAGCGGCACCGCCAGCGCGCCCCCGATCATTACGACGAATCTGCGCCGGTCCATCTTCCCCCTTGTATCCGCTTCAGTCGCGGCCCCATTGTGTTCCTCGTCAGGTCCCTGCGGCAGCGGAATATTTACAATTCGCGCTGCTGGTGGCGGTAAGGGGCCAAATACCGGAAAATGCTGGCTTTCCGCACTGCGACACGAGCCTCCCCCATG
>CAZKNV010000352.1:0-2772 GCA_964554145.1 uncultured Burkholderiaceae bacterium | reverse complement strand
GCTGTGGTATCGGCGCATGACCGGCGGCGGCGAATAACGAGCTCCGCCCGCGTTAAGGCGGCAGGAGCAATCCCCGGCTTCATTCATACCGGGGCAGGCCTGCCGCTTTTTGCTTCACAATCCGCGTTGACTCGCTAACCATGGCAACTCCGATCATCACCGATGGCAGCCTCGATCGCGTGCGCAAGTCGCCGCGTGTGGTGCTGCCGACTCGAACCGATCTGTTTGCTGAACGCGCCGCGCGCTTTGCCAGCGTGGCCGCCGGCAACGCGATGTCCGACTATCTGCAGCTGATGGCGACAGTCGCACGAGCGCAGCACGCCTCGCTGGCCAGGCGAGTTGCTACGCCCGTGCCTGAAGCCGCGATGGCGGCGAGCCGCGATTACGGAATGCCGCCGCTATCGGCGCAGTCGCACGAGCGCTCGCCCCAATGGCGTGCTGATCTGGCAGACATCGTTAACGATGCAAGAGCACGATCGACCAATGGCGTGCTGGCCGCGCTCGCTACGCTCGACGCGCTTGACGACGTTGCGCAGGAGGCACTGGCCGATCGCGTACTTGCCGGCACTTCGCTTGACGATGAGGCCGCGCTCGTGCCGTTTGTCGGCGCGGCACTGCAGACGTACTTCACCCGGCTCGCCGCAACCCTGGATGTGGCTTCGGTCGAGCACTGCGATGTACCGGGCATCTGCCCGGTGTGCGCATCTCGCCCGGTAGCGAGCGTGCTGCGTATCGGCGGCGAACAGGCCAATCTGCGTTATCTGGTGTGTTCGCTGTGCGCAACCGAATGGAATGTGTCGCGCATTGTGTGCACGTCATGCGATTCCGAAAAGGGCGTCAAGTATCTGGTGCTGCAGGCTAAAGGCGTCGCTGAAACCGAGGCTGCGGCGCGCGCCGAAACCTGCGATGAATGCAAGAGCTACCTGAAAATCTTCTATCAGGAAAAAGATCCGCAACTTGATCCGACCGCCGACGATCTGGCCACCCTGGCGCTCGACCTGCTGGTTGATGAGCAAGGCTTCATGCGCTCCGGCCCGAATCTGTTGTTTCATCCTGGTTCTTCGTAGCTGTGCCCAACTTGACTCTGCCCGGTGCGGGCGACTCAAGCGGGTTTGGCGGACAAGAGCTCAAATCCCCGCTGACTGCATCAGCGCGCCTGCCAGCGGTTGATCGGCTGCTTGCTGCGCCGGAACTCGCAGCGCTCGCAGCCGAACATGGAATCTTGCTCGTCAAGCGCGCCGTACATGAAGTGTTGGCCGAGCATCGCGCTGGGGTTGTTGCGGGCGCGACGGTTCCGAACAACGACGTCTTGATTGCGCAGGCACAACTGAATGTTGCACGAGACGGCGCTTCGAGACTGCGTCGGGTGTTCAACCTGAGCGGCACCGTCATCCACACCAATCTTGGACGGGCGCTGCTGTCTGAAGAGGCGATCTTGGCGGTCGGCACTGCGATGCGAAGCTACGTCGCGCTTGAATACGACGTTGCGACCGGCGACCGCGGCGACCGCGACCATATCGTCGAAGACCTGTTGCGCGAACTGACCGGCGCCGAGGCCGCGACGGTCGTCAATAACAACGCCGCGGCGGTGCTTTTGTCGCTCAAGGCGCTCGCTGCGCGCAAGGAAGCGATCATCTCGCGCGGCGAGTTGATCGAGATCGGCGGCGCGTTCCGCATGCCGGACATCATGAAGGCAGCCGGCTGCAAGCTGGTCGAAGTCGGGACGACGAATCGCACGCATGTGCGCGATTACGAGGATGCCTGCGGGCCGAAGACCGGGCTGATCGTCAAGGCGCACTGGTCAAATTACGCGATCACCGGATTCACGGCGACCGTCGATGATGCGGCTCTGGCGCAGATTGCGCATGCGCACGGCGTGCCCTACATGGTGGACCTGGGGGCAGGTGCTCTGATCGACCTGGCCGCTTATGGGCTTCCGCGCGAGCCGCTGCCGCAGCAGTCGCTTGCAGCCGGCGCCGATGTCGTTACCTTTTCCGGTGACAAGCTGCTGGGCGGACCGCAAGCGGGGTTGATCGTCGGTCGCCGCGATGCGATTGCACGAATCAGGAAAGATCCGCTGAAACGTGCGCTGCGCGTTTCGAAGTTGACGATCGCAGCGCTCGAAGCCACGTTGCGCATCTATGCCAGCGGTCATCGGCTCGAAGAGCGGCTGCCGACGCTGGCGCTGCTCACGCGCAAGCAGGCAGACATCCGCATTGAGTGCGAGCGTCTCGCAGCAGCGATGGCAAGCGCGCTGGGTGCTCGCTTCACGGTAACGATCGAGGACTGCGCAAGCCAGATCGGCTCGGGCAGCATGCCGGCGGAGCGCTTGCCGTCGGCAGCGCTGGTGATTCGCTGCAACGGCAAGGCAAGCGGCCGCGTAATCGAACGGCTGCAGGACCGATTGCGTGCGTTGCCAACGCCGGTGATCGGCCGCATTGCCGATGGCGCGCTCTGGCTCGACCTGCGATGCCTGCTGCCGCGGGATGAAGCTGCGTTTGTCAAGAACGTCGAAGCGCTACGCACGCCATGATTGTCGGCACCGCGGGTCACATCGATCATGGCAAGACTTCGTTGATCAAGCGATTGACCGGTCGCGATACCGATCGGCTGCCGGAAGAAATCAAGCGCGGCATATCGATCGAGCTCGGCTATGCGTACGTGCCGGTTGGCGACGACATATTGGGCTTCGTTGACGTGCCGGGGCACGAGCGTTTCGTGCACACGATGCTGGCCGGCGCCACCGGGATCGACTGCGCGCTGCTGGTGGTG
>CAZKNV010000351.1:0-2778 GCA_964554145.1 uncultured Burkholderiaceae bacterium | reverse complement strand
GTCGCGCGCTAGCGGTGGCAGGGCCACCTCTGTGCTCTTGGCTCCACTCCAGCCGGTGCGCGTCAACTCGGGCTTGCCGGCGTAACTGCTATACCAGAACTCGCGGCCGTCGAGGTCGAAGTACACGGCTAGCACTTGCCGGCCAGGCACCAGCGCCTTGAAGCTCTGGCCGGCATCGGTGGAAAAATAGAGCCCGTTCTGGGTACCCGCCGCCACCATCGTCGGACTGGACGGATGCACGGCAAGCGATGTCGGCGGATCGGTCAAGCCGCGCGCTTCGGCATGCTTCCAGTCGATGCCATCATTCATTGAGTAGTACAGCCCCGCCTTGCGCATGCGGGAATTGGGCGCTGAGTTGTAGACGTACACCGTGTTGGTGGTGTGGCTGACCGCTAATAGATGGAAATCCGACTCGCCTTCGAAACCCAGTTTCTTCCACGTCTTGCCGCCGTCGACGCTCTTGATGACACCGAACGGATTGACGAGTCCCGCGCCTGGCGCCGGATGGCCGCTCGAGTAGAACGCGCTGCCGCTGCCGGAAAACCCCATGTAGTCATGCTGCGGGCCGGCTGCTTTCGACCAGCGCCCGCCGCTGTAGACGGCAAGACCGTGGTGGCTGGGCACGAAAAGCTGTTTGCCATCGGCGCTGTAGGACAGGCCATGGACGTGCGTCAGCGTGATTTCTTCGGCAAGCGCGGCGCGCGGCGCGGCGAGAGAGGCGAGCATGAAAATCCCGAGCACGGCACCGATAGTTGTTGCATGGTTTATCAGATGTTTCCGATTCATGTGATGTGGCCCTTTCTATCCGGATCAGTGAAGCACGCGGTGCGTTTCAAGTCGCCGCCTGGCGCCTCTTCCAGAACGCTGGACCGAGCGCCCGCTGTACTCTCGGTCGGCGCATCAGCAGGTAGGCTGCGGGGATCACGAACATCGACAGCAGCGGTGCGGAGATCATGCCGCCGACCATCGGCGCCGCGATACGCTGCATCACTTCGGAACCGGTGCCTTCGCCCCACATGATCGGGAACAGTCCGGCCAGGATCACCGCGACCGTCATCGCCTTCGGTCGCACGCGCAGCACCGCGCCTTCGCGGATCGCGTCGAGCAGATCGGCTTCGCCGGTCTTGCCCGCGGCAATGCGCGCATCCCATGCCTGCTTCAGATATAGCAGCATGATCACGCCGAATTCGGCGGCGACGCCGGCCAGCGCGATGAAGCCCACCGCTGCGGCGACCGACATGTTGTAGTCGAGCAGGTAAAGCAGCCAGATGCCGCCGATCACAGCGAACGGGAGTGCCGCCATGATCAGCAGGGCTTCATCGAAGCGCTGGAAAGTCAGGAACAGCAGCACGAAGATGATCAGCAAGGTGAACGGCACGACCACCTTGAGCTTCGCGGTGGCGCGCTCGAGGAACTCGAACTGGCCCGACCATGAAATCGAATAACCCGGCGGCAGCTGCACCTTGTCGGCGACCACGCGCTGCATATCATGCACCGCGCCGCGCAGATCGCGCCCGCGAATGTCGACATACACCCAGCCCGCAAGGCGCGCGTTTTCGCTTCTGAGCATCGGCGGGCCGTCGGTAATGCGCAGCTCGGCCACGTCGGACAGCACCAGGCGGGCACCGCGCCCGGTGACGATCGGCAGCTGGCGCAGTTTTTCCAGTGAATCGCGCAGCTCGCGCGGATAGCGCACGTTGATCGGAAAGCGCTGCAGCCCTTCGACGGTCTCGCCGATGTTCTCGCCCCCCACGGCCGACGCAATCACCGACTGCACATCGGCGATATTCATGCCGTAGCGTGCCGCGGCATCGCGGCGGATGTTGACATCGACATAGCGGCCGCCGGTCAATCGCTCGGCCAGTGCGCTGCTCACGCCCGGCACGTCTTTCAAGGCGCGCTCGATTTCTGTAGTGACGCGATCGATCGTTGCCAGGTCGGTGCCGGCCACCTTGACACCCACCGGACTCTTGATGCCGGTTGCCAGCATGTCGATCCGATTACGGATCGGCGGCACCCAGATGTTGGTCAGGCCGGGCACGCGAACGATGCGATCGAGCTCTTCAATCAGCATCTCGGGCGTCATGCCGGGACGCCATTGATCGCGCGGCTTGAATTGGATCGTGGTTTCGAACATCTCCAGCGGCGCCGGGTCGGTCGCGGTCTCGGCGCGGCCCGCCTTGCCGAACACGCGCGCCACCTCGGGCAAGGTTCTGATCAGCCGATCGGTTTGTTGCAACAATTCGGCCGCCTTGCCGATCGACAGGCCCGGCAGCGCCGACGGCATGTACAGCAGATCGCCTTCGTCCAGCCGAGGCATGAACTCGCCACCGATATGCCGCAACGGCAACAGGCTGACCGCGAACAACACGGCCGCCACGGCGAGCGTCAACTTCGGCACGCGCAGCACTGCGTCCAGCACGGGTCGGTACACCGCAATCAGCCAGCGGTTAAGCGGATTAGCGCGCTCGGCGGGAATTCGCCCGCGGATCAGATAGCCCATCAGTACCGGAATCAGCGTGACCGACAAACCTGCAGCCGCCGCCATCGCATAGGTCTTGGTGTAGGCCAGCGGCTTGAACAGTCTTCCTTCCTGCGCTTCGAGTGTGAATACCGGGATGAACGACAGCGTGATGATCAGCAAGGAGAAGAACAACGCTGGTCCCACTTCGGCCGCGGCATCACCGATCACGTGCCAGCGCGCTTCGCCCTGCAGCTGCTCGCCGGGGTGCTCCTCGTTCCAGCGCTCGAGGTGCTTGTGCGCGTTCTCGATCATCA
>CAZKNV010000350.1:0-2779 GCA_964554145.1 uncultured Burkholderiaceae bacterium | reverse complement strand
TGCGTTGGGCCGCAATGCGGATGGATGCGCGAAGAGTAGCGCGGCGAATGGTGGTTCCATTCGGCGTGCTGCTCGCCAAAGCAGACGCCGCATTGCGGCCCAACCCGGAGGGAAAGACGGATTGCGGGCGCATTGCGTCGTTGCCGCTTCGCTTATTGGTATGCACCAACGGCGCTCACGGCGCCTAGCACTGCATCCGCAATCCATCTTTCGCACTCACGTTGTTAATGTAAACAGGCCCTAACTCCGACTACTTGTTCAACACCAGGCCCTTGAGCTTGCCGAACGCCTGCTCAATCAGCGCCTTCTGCTGCTCGCTGTGCTTGGCGTAGTAACCAACCGCGGGCGATGCGGAGGCGGCCCGTCCTGCATAAGCAAGCTTCTGGCCGTCGGTCATGTTTTCGAGCATGTGGTGCTGAACGTAGAACCATGGACCCTGATTAGCCGGCTCGTCCTGACACCACACGACCTCGGTCGCAGCCGGATATCGCTTCAATTCAGCCGCCAGCGACTTGTGCGGGAATGGATACAACTGCTCGATGCGGAAGATCGCGACGTCGTTGTCTTCGCGCTCGCGTCGTGCATTCACAAGGTCGTAGTACACCTTGCCCGAGCAGCCGATCACGCGCGTCACTTTCTTCGCATCGATCGCAGAGTCGATTTCGCCGATCACGGTGCGAAACTCGCCCTTCGCAAGCTCGCCAAGCTCCGAAGTCGCATCCTTCGCGCGCAGCAACGACTTCGGCGTCATGATCACCAGCGGTTTGCGAAACAGCCGGATCATCTGCCGCCGCAACAAATGAAAGATTTGTGCAGCAGAGGTTGGCTGAACCACCTGCACGTTGTTATCAGCTGCCAGCTGCAAAAAGCGCTCGAGCCGCGCCGACGAATGTTCCGGGCCCTGTCCTTCATAGCCGTGCGGCAGCATCAATGTCAGTCCTGACTGGCGGCCCCACTTCACTTCTCCGGACGATATGAATTGATCGATGACGACCTGTGCGCCGTTGACGCAATCGCCGAACTGCGCTTCCCAGATCACCAGCGCGTTGGGCTCGGCGCTCGAATAACCGTATTCGAAACCGAGACACGCTTCCTCGGACAGCACCGAATCGATCACGGTAAACGGCGCCTGCCCATCGGCCACGTTTTCCAGCGGCGTGTAATTGCCTTCGTCGAATTTTTCGCGGTTTTGGTCGTGCAGCACTGTGTGCCGATGCGAGAATGTGCCGCGCGCAGTGTCCTGACCGGTGATGCGCACCGGGTAACCGCTCGACAGCAACGTGGCGTAGGCCAGGTGCTCGGCCATGCCCCAATCGAGCGGCACCTTGCCTTCGGCCATCGTGCGGCGATCGGCAATGACTTTTTCGACCAGCGGATGCAGCTTGAAATTCGACGGTATCGTCGTAATGCGCTCGCCGAGCCGCTTCAGTTCGGCCAGCGGCACGGCGGTGTCGGCGTTATCGGTCCATTTGCGGTTTAGATAAGGCGACCAGTCGACCGCGTACTTGCTCTTGTAGTTGGTCAACACCGGGTCGGATGTGCTGCGGCCTTCGTCCATCGCCGCACGAAAGTCCTTGACCATTTCGTCGGGCCGGTCGGGGGTAATCGTTCCCTGCGTAATCAGTTTGTCCGCATATACCTTGCGAGTACCCGGATGCTCAGCGATCTTTTTGTACATCAGCGGCTGCGTGACCGCCGGCGTGTCCTGCTCGTTATGACCGAGCCGGCGGAAGCAGACGATGTCGATGACGATGTCGGAGTTGAACTCATGCCGGAAGTCCATCGCCAGTTGCGTCACCAGCACGACCGCCTCCGGATCGTCGCCGTTCACATGAAACACCGGCGCTTCGATCATCTTGACCACGTCGGTGCAGTACAACGTCGAGCGTGTGTCGCGCGGATCGGAGGTGGTAAAGCCGATCTGATTGTTAATCACGATATGCACCGTGCCACCGGTCCCGTAGCCGCGCGTTTGCGCCAGGTTCAGCGTTTCCATCACGACGCCCTGGCCGACGAAGGCCGCGTCGCCATGCACCAGCACCGGCAGCACCGTGTCGCCTTCTTTGTCGCCGCGCCGCTCCTGCCGCGCGCGCACCGAACCTTCGACGACCGGATTGACGATCTCCAGATGCGATGGGTTAAACGCAAGCGACAGATGCACCGGGCCGCCTGGTGTCGAGATGTCGCTTGAAAATCCGTTGTGATACTTGACGTCGCCGGCCGGCAGCTCCGAACCCATCTTGCCTTCGAACTCGGCGAACAGATCCTGCGGCATCTTGCCGAGGATGTTGACCAGGACATTCAGCCGCCCACGATGCGCCATGCCGATGACGATTTCCTGCACGCCGCTCGCTCCTGCGCATTGCACCAGTTCATCCATCGACGCGATGAAGCTCTCGCTGCCTTCGAGCGAAAAACGTTTTTGTCCGACATACTTGGTGTGTAGATAGCGTTCCAGGCCCTCGGCTGCGGTCAGACGGCCGAGGATCTCTTTCTTTTGATCGGCGGAAAATGAAGGCATCGAGCGAATCGACTCGAGCTTTTGCTGCACCCAGCGCTTCTGCGCCGGATCGGACACATACATGTACTCGGCGCCGATGCTGCCGCAGTACGTCTCACGCAGCGCCTTGACGATCTCGCGCAGCGTCATCTGCTCCTCGCCGAAGTAGGTGTTGGCCGCCGAAAACACGGTGTCCATGTCGGCTTCGGTCAGGTCATAGAACGCCGGCTCGAGCTCCGGAATCGCCGGCCGCTCGCGCCGCTGCAGCGGATCCAGGTT
>CAZKNV010000349.1:0-2797 GCA_964554145.1 uncultured Burkholderiaceae bacterium | reverse complement strand
ACGAAGTACGCATCGCGCAGCCAGCAATAGCGGTAATCCCAGTTGCGGCTGGTTCCAGGCGCTTCGGGTACCGATGTGGTCATCGCAGCAATGATGCCGCCGGTGTCATCGTAGGTATTGAGCTTCAGCGTGATGGCGGCGCGTATCACCGCATCCTGCCATTCGAACGGCACTGCAAGATTGCGCACCCAGCGGTGCCAGTAGCGCTCGGTCTCCTCGAGCATGTGAGTGCCGCTCGACGCCGGGCTGTCCTGCAACGTCTCATCCGGTCCCAGGATGAATGTGTAGCTGTCGAGCAGCAGGAACGCGTTGCTTTCGATCAAGTGCGTGACCGGTGCATCGGTGGTCAGGCGCATCGGATACGATGGATTCGCAGCTCGAATATGGTGACTGCCGAAGGTGATGGCAGGTTTGCCCTGGCCGTTATCGCAGCGGGGCGCGAATCGAACCCGTATGCGCGGGCGGCCGGCTACCCTGCGCACGACGCGAACCAGCTCGACCGGATTGAACATGCGCCCGTGCTGGTAATAGCGCGGCGCGAAGTCCAGCAGCTCCAGTTTGGCGCCCGTCGCGTCCTCCATCACCGTGCGAAGGATCGCCGTATTGGTGATGTACGCCTGCTCGACGACCCTTCCATTCTCTAGCTGCACATCGAAGCGGCCGTCTGCGCTGCCGTTGTCGAGCAGCGCGCAGAACATCGGATCGCCGTCCAAGCGTGGTACGCACATCCACACGACGCTCGCCGCTGCGTCGATCAGCGCACCGATGCGTGAATTGCCGATGATCGCGAGATCGAGCGACGGCGTCGTCATCCGCAAGCCTCGAGCCCCGGCACGATCGCCTCTCCTTTCACTATCGCAACGGCGCCGAGCAGTCCCAGGTCGCGCGCCAGCACACGCCGGACCGCAACCTGGCGCAGCAACCCTTCGAAGCGGCCCTTCGACAGAAACCCGGATAAAAACCGGTCGATCGAAAAGCCTTGCTGCATGCCGTCGAGCACGCCTCCGGTCAGGTAAACGCCGCCGAACGCGCGCAGCGCCAGACAAGCATCGCCTGCAAATTCACCGAGGCAATGACTGAAGATGCGCAACGTTTCGAGCGAAGCCTGGCTACCGCTCAGCGCCCGCTGCACGACATCCGCCGCGGGCGTCAGCGCTGTCCCGTTTATTTCGGCGTCGAGCCACGCAAGGCCGGACCCGCTTAAAAGGCGTTCCCACGACACTCGGCCGCGGCTCTCACGCGCCCGGTCGACGATCGCGTTAATCTTCTCATCGCCGGAGCTGGCACTCATGTGCCCGGCCTCGCTTGGCAAGATGCGCCATCGACCATCGACGCGCAGCGCGGCAGCTGCACCGAGCCCCGTGCCCGGTCCAAGCAGCACAATGGGCGCTGACGACGCGACTCCCGGCTGGACGATCTGCAGTTCCGAGTCGCTGAGTCCCGGAACCGCTGCAATGGCCGCCGCAAAATCGTTTACAACATAAAGCTGGTGCAGGCGGGATTGCCGCTGCAACTCCTGCGGATCAATGTGCCACGCGCGATTGGTCATCTTCAACGTTGGGCCCGTTTCCGGCAACGCGATCGCAAGCAGCATGCGAGACGCGGACAGCGAACTTCGGCGGCGGTATTCGTCGATCAGCACCGGCACTGACGAAAACTGATCATTGGCAAAACGCATTGGACGCTGCAGCCCGGCACTTGAGCTGTAAACGCCAATCCGCGCATGCGTGCCACCGACATCGGCCACCAGCCACGGATCGTCAGTGGGCTCGATGCGCAGCGAGTCCGTCATCGACGAAGTTTGCCATGCGCCTGCGCCAGGGGCTGGCGGCGCCATGCATGGATACCGACAACGCAGCACCACGAGTCACTGAGGTGCAACCTTTTCGAACCTGGTCAATGTCGCCGCGGCCGGAGATCCGGTACACGATGTTGCGTCTGAATACACGGTGTTGGTGTGTGCCTACTGGTGAAGAAAAGCGCACCATTGCCACTGAGCGAATATCCGCTGGACTTTAGTGCCGTTATCGCGCGGCGCGGTCTTAGGGGACCGAACCGACGCGACAGCCCGCGAACATCGAAGCAAAATTCGGGCTCACGGAGCCTAAACGACGGCCGGCAGCGCGCAGCCGTTTTGCGGTACCGCCAGTGCATCCATTGACCTTCTCGTCGGTACGCTTAAACCCTAATATGGCCGCACCATGAACCTCCTGATTATTGGCGGCGGTGTCTTCCTCGGGCAGTCGCTGCTGCAAGCAGCGCTCGTAGGCGGCCACACAGTCACGGTTTTCAATCGTGGACAGTCGCGCAACTGGTGGCCGCCGGGCGTGAAGTGGATCGTCGGTGACCGGCAGGAAGACCTGCACCTGTTAATGGGCCGAAAATGGGACGCGGTGATCGACACCTGCGGTTATCGGCCGCAGGACGTTGAAGCCACTTGCGCTGCACTGTTCGACAGCTGTGAACGCTACGTCTATATCTCGAGCGTTTCGGCGTACGCCTCGTTCGCCAACCTGCCGATCAGCGAACAGGATCCGTTAGCCAGTGCCGAGGAGGTTAATCGCGAAA
Source organism: uncultured Burkholderiaceae bacterium (assembly GCA_964554145.1). Classification (GTDB taxonomy): domain Bacteria; phylum Pseudomonadota; class Gammaproteobacteria; order Burkholderiales; family Burkholderiaceae_F; genus JACCZX01. The sequence goes on along the minus strand of CAZKNV010000349.1, from coordinate 229 downwards.
CGATCAACGGCGCCAACTACGGCCCGCTGAAAGCCGAGTGCGAACGCACGGTCGCGCGCGCGTTCGGCTCGCGGGCTCTGCTGATCCGGCCCGGCTTGATTGTCGGACCGCACGATCCGACCGGCCGCTTCTCCTACTGGCCCTGGCGTATCTGCGGTGGCGGCCGGGTGCTTGCGCCGGGTTCGCCCGAGACGCCGATTCAATTCATCGACGCGCGCGATCTGGCGGC
>CAZKNV010000348.1:0-2803 GCA_964554145.1 uncultured Burkholderiaceae bacterium | reverse complement strand
GGCGTCGTGCGCCCGCCTTCCTGGTTCTCGATCACGCGCACCGTGTCGCCTTCCATGATGGCGACGCATGAGTTGGTCGTGCCGAGGTCAATGCCGATGATCTTTGCCATTTTTTGTGTCCTCAAGTCCTAAGTTCCGCTTGTTACCGATGTAAGGTAAATGTGATCAAGTTCAAGATTGCGCGACGGTGACAAGAGCGGGCCGCAATACGCGGTCGGCAATCAACCAGCCTTTTTGCACCACGCTGACCACATGATTCGGCGCCACGCCCTCCGGCGCCGGCACCATCGAGATCGCCTGATGAAAATGCGGGTCGAACTTCTCGCCCACAGGATCGATCTCCTTCAGATTGCTCTTCGCGAACGCGCTCTTTAATTGGCGCAACGTCAGCTCGACGCCTTCGCGCATCGCCTCCGGGGCAGCATCCCGTGCTTGCAATGCCTTTTCAAGCGAATCGACTACCGGCACCAGGCCTTCGGCGAAGGATTCGATCGCGAACTTATAGGCCTTTGCGACATCTTCCTGGCCACGCCGGCGGACGTTCTCGGTTTCGGCCTTGGCTCGCACAAACAAGTCATAGTTGTCGTTGGCCTTGGCCAGTGCCTGCTGCAGTTCGTCTTCAACTTCGGCAACCGTGGCGGAGCCGAGTGCTTGCGCACTGGCTGCTCCGGTCGTACCCCTTGCGGGCGCCTCGTCGACCACGTCGTTGGCCGGAAAATGATCCGGATCGTGCATCGCTCCTCCAAAAATCTGTTTTTACTCAACGAGTTGAAAGATGTTGGGTCGCCGACATGGTTTTCAAGTTGGTCCCGCCAGATTTAGTTCCGGCCGCTATCGGCCGACCGCCTTCGCCGGAACATGGGATCGGATGATCTATGCGTCAACCTGGGCCGCCCGCTACAAAGCGGGCATGCCAAGCAATTCGATCTTATCGATCATGGCGGGGAAAAGGACGGCGGCCGCCGAAGCGCGTGCGCGGGATACGTTCAGCGCACAAACGCCACTGATGATCATCGGCCTGGCCGCGATCTCGATGATCCTGCTGATCAACTCCCATGCGCGGCCGACACCGCCACGCGAAAAGGTGGTCGCCTACGTCTGCGCTGAATGCGGAACCGTGGTGGCTGTCCGCCGCACCGCGCAAACGGCGTCTTCCTATTATGTTGTCGAAGTGCAGATGCTCGATGGCTCGATCCGCGCCGTTCAGCAGATGGCGGCGGGCTTCAATGTGGGTGACATCGTGCGAGTCAATGGCAACGCACTGACGTTGCGGTCGGCGCCGTCGTAGCGGTGATCGTCTAAAGCTTCGCCCCGAGAAGCCGCGCGCGTTCGCGGCTTTTTTGTGCTTCTGATTCGCGCTCGACGGCATCCATGCGCGATGTCGGCCAGCCCTGCATGTGCTGTTGCGCGATGTCGGCAAGCGCGGCGATAAATGCCGGCGAGCCGTTCAGGCAGGGGATGTAGCGGAACTCCTTGCCGCCGGCCGCCAGAAACTCGCCCTTGCCCTCGATCGCAATTTCCTCCAGCGTCTCCAGACAATCGGCTGCGAAGCCCGGGCAGATCACGTCGACTCGTGCTGCGCCGCTTTCAGCGAGCTTGCGCAATGTCGGCGCGGTATACGGCTGCAGCCATTCGGCACGCCCGAAGCGTGATTGAAACGTGATCACGTAGTCGCCGTCGCCGAGCCCGAGAGATTCCGCCAGCAGCCGTCCGGTCTTCTGGCATTCGCAGTGGTACGGATCGCCCAGTAACAGCGTTCGCTTGGGCACGCCGTGAAAGCTGATGACGAGTTGGTCACCCCTGGCGAGCCGGCCGAAGCGGGCCCAGTGATCCAGCACCGATCGCCTCAACGCATCGATGTAGCTGGGATGATCGTGAAAATGCTTCACCCCGCGCAGCTCGGGCACGTTGCGCATGATCCTCAGTTCATCGCTGACGGCATCGAATACCGAGGCAGTGGTCGATGCGGAGTATTGCGGATACAGCGGCAGCAGCAGCACACGCTCGGTGTTGTTCTGTCGCAGCTGGCGCAGCACCGAAGCGATCGAAGGTTCACCATAGCGCATCGCCAGCGCAACATCGACATCGGCACCGCGCTCTCCCAGATAACCGCGCAGCAATTGCGCCTGTTGGCGGCTATGCACCATCAATGGCGAGCCCTGTTCGGTCCAGATAGCGGCGTACCTCGCCGCGGTTTTGCGCGGGCGCAAGATCAGCACGATGCCGTAAAGAATCGGCCACCAGAGCACGCGCGGAATTTCGACGACGCGCGCATCGCTCAAAAATTCCCGTAGAAACCCGCGCACGTCGCCGGCTTTGGGCGATGCCGGGGTCCCCAGATTGACGAGAAGCACGGCGGTGCGATTCGCCGACCCATGGATAAATTTGAGTTCCGCTGAAAACGGCATGGTTAAAGGTTCTTTTGGCGCGATTACCGGAATGTCCGCGCAACGCATTCTAAGGAGTTGATCTTCTTGCGAAGCGCTGCATCGATTGTGAATCACGTGAGTGCCGAAAACCCCAGCGATCAAGGCCTGTCCCAGCAGGCATTAAGCAGCGGCCGTTCCGACGTCCTACTCGACGAGACATTGGCGATGCTGGCACCGTTGGTGCAACTGCTGGTCGCCAACGGGGTTACTTATCCGCAGTTCGTCGCCGCACTGAAGCCGATGTTTTTGCGTGCTGCCCACATCGAGCTATCCGAATCGAACAAACGCATCAGCGATTCGGCATTAAGCCTTGTTTCCGGCGTGCACCGCAAGGATGTCCGCGCGCTGATGTCGGATGAGCGGCTGCAAACGCA
>CAZKNV010000347.1:0-2811 GCA_964554145.1 uncultured Burkholderiaceae bacterium | reverse complement strand
CCATCGATGTAGCAGACGCGCGAGCGCTCGAAGTAGACGCCTGTGAGCCCGCGATGGATGTCGGTCTTCTCAGTGTCTTCGCTCATATTTGGAATCTCTGTAGCGGAAAAATACTTCGCCAGACGCTCCACCGCGTGCGTGCATGCGCCTCCATGCCTGCCATCCGCGGGATCAAATTTCTGCAAGCGCTGAATGAAGCTGCTGCGCTAATCGATGCACCTTGGCGCGCTGTCTCGTCAAGCGAAAGCGAGCTGTCCTTCGGACGGCTCATGGAAAAGTCTTAGCGATTGCCGCTGCAGCGGTATTTAAAGTCGGTATGAACTCCAAGGCACGCGACAGCGGCAGGCGCGCCGTCGCCGCGTGAACGGCAACCGCCGCAACCACGGTACCGCCCGCTTCGCGCACCGGCACTGCTACGCAAGCGACACCCACCACGTACTCCTCGTTGTCGACCGCGTAACCATTGGCAGCGATGCGGTCGAGTTCGGCTGCCAGCAATTGCCGGTCGGTGATGGTGCGATCGGTGAAGCGCTGCAAAGGCATCGCCTCGATCAGCGCGTCGCGTTCGGCGACCGGCTTGAAAGCCAGCAGCAACTTGCCGCTCGCCGCACTATGCGGCGGCAGAGTCGTGCCCACCGGCAAGTGCAGGCGCAGAGGCCAATCGGCCTCGACGCGATCCAGGTAGACGAGTTCTCCACGCCGCAACACGCACAGATTGCAGGTTTCGCGCAGGTCAGCCACGAGCTTGCGTAGTACCGTGCGACGTAGTGCAGCTACTGCGTCGTGCTGCAGGATGTCGAGCCCGAAACGTGCGAGGCGAGGGCCCGGCACGTAGGCGCGGCCGGTGGGCTCGCGACTGATGAGCCCGGCTTCTTCGAACAGTGCGAGCGTGCGGTGCAGACTGGGCTTGGGCATTCCGGTAGCGAGCATCAGCTCGGCCAGCGTGACTGGCGCTCCGGCCGCGACCATCGCTTCGAGTACACCGAAAGCTTTTAGCGATGATGAGTTTTCGAGTGCGGTCTCGCGGCGCGCAGCATCGGTCAGGACGGCGATCACATTGCTCATTGTGTGGCAGCCTATCGCAAAACGTTCAGTTCATACAATCACCTTGTCTCGCTCAATGGAACATAATGCTTGCCAAGGGCAGTGGCGTCGTTTAGCGTTTTATCCAACGAAACGGACCGTCTCTAAATAGCGAGCGAGGAAACCCAATGACCGACATGAAACAACCGAACCGTGACGTGGTTCAAGGCAAACAAAAAATGACGCCCTCTGAGGCGCTCGTCGAAACCATGGTGGCGCAGGGTGTCACCGACATTTTCGGCATCGTCGGCTCGGCGTTCATGGACGCACTCGACATCTTTCCGGCCGCGGGCATTCGCTTCATTCCGGTCGCGCACGAACAAGGCGCCGTGCACATGGCGGATGGCTATGCGCGTGTATCGGGACGCCATGGAGTTTGCATCGGCCAGAACGGGCCGGGCGTTACCAACTTCGTAACGGGTGTAGCAGCCGCCTATTGGGCGCATTCGCCTGTGGTTGTGATCACGCCGGAGACCGGATCGGTGACGATTGGATTGGGCGGCTTCCAGGAGACTGAACAACTGCCGATCTTCTCGAAAATTACCAAGTACCAGGGCCACGTGATGAACGCGAAGCGGATCGCCGAGATCACGGCACGTTGCTTCGACCGCGCCATGCTCGAGATGGGCACGACGCAGCTAAATATCCCGCGCGATTTCTTCTACGGAGACATCGAAGTCGAAATTCCGCAACCAATCCGCATCGGTCGCGGCGCCGGCGATGAAGGCGCGCTCGACGAAGCGGCGCGCATCTTGGCCGAGGCAAAGTTTCCGGTGATTCTCGCGGGCGGCGGAGTGATGTTTGCCGATGGCATGAAGGAAGCCATTGCGCTGGCGGAGCTGCTGCACGCGCCGGTGGCGAACAGCTACCTGCATAACGACACGTTTCCGTCTTCGCATCCGCTGTGGTGCGGACCGCTCGGTTACCAGGGATCGAAGGCGGCGATGAAGCTGATCAGCCAGGCCGATGTCGTGCTGGCGCTTGGCTCCCGCCTCGGACCCTTCGGCACGCTGGCGCAGTACGGCATCGACTACTGGCCGAAGAACGCGAAGATCATTCAGATCGATACCGACGCCAAGATGCTCGGCCTGGTCAAACCTATTTCGGTCGGCATCAATGGCGATGCGAAAGCCGCCGCCGCTGCACTCGTGCGCCGCTTACAAGGCAAGACGCTCGCCTGCCATCAGAACAAGGCCGAGCGCGACACGAAGATCAAGGCAGAAAAGGCGGCGTGGGAGCAAGAGCTCGACAAGTGGACGCACGAGACCGATCCGTACTCGATCGAGATTTCGAAGAATTCGAGCTACATGCATCCACGCCAGATGTTGCGTGAACTGGAGCGTGCGATGCCGAAGCATGCAATGGTGTCGACCGACATTGGCAACATTTGCTCGGTATCGAACTCGTACCTGCGTTTCGAGGAGCCGCGCTCAATGCTGGCAGCGATGAGCTTCGGCAATTGCGGCTACGCGTTCCCGGTTGCCTGCGGCGCCAAGGTGGCGGCGCCGGATCGCCCGGCGATCGCCTACGTCGGCGACGGCGCATGGGGTATCAGCCTGAACGAGTTGCTGACGTGCGCGCGCGAGAAGATCGGCGTCACGGTCGTGCTGTTTAACAACGGCCAGTGGGGCGCCGAGAAGAAGAACCATGTTGACTTCTACTCGCAGCGTTACCAGGCAGTGGAGCTGGAGAATCCAAGCTGGGCCGCGGTGGCGAAGGCTTTTGGCT
>CAZKNV010000346.1:0-2812 GCA_964554145.1 uncultured Burkholderiaceae bacterium | reverse complement strand
CCCATCGACATGATCACCAGGATGATCAGCGTGCCCTTGGAAACCCAGTCGCCCTGACGCCATATCGCTTCGAGGCCATACGGGTTCTCGACCACCTGCGTTTCGACCACGGCCTTGACTGGCGGCGGCACCGGTAGAACCGGTGTATCGACCGGTGGCGGCGCTGCAGGCGCGGCTTGCGAGTCGGTCGGTGGAATCAGCACCGGCGGCGCAGACTTTGTCGGATCAGCCTTCGTTGGATCCTGCTGCGCCATCGTCAGACTGGGCGTCAGTCCTGCAACCACCAGAATCGCGGCCATGACGGCGGCGTGGCGACGAAAAAACCCGATCATTGAATTTCTCCTTGTAGAAGATAGTGTGGCCAGGCACCCTGCCTTGTGAGTCGAGCCCGGCTCTTTATCAATTAAGTTTAAAGCTGAACGGCAGCTGCACCCGGATGTCCCGGCCCTGCCCTTTACAGGTAAGCCGCGTTTGCACCGCAGTCGTCACGGGACGATTGAAGACGCGATTCGATGAGCTCTTGATCACGAAATCGCGAATCTGCCCGGTAGCGGTGACAGTGAATTCGGTTAGCACGTCACCCTGAATGCCGTCGAGTTGCGCTTCGCGTGGATACGCCACCGATAACGCCTCCTGATAGTTCGGGCAGACCACGGTTGCGCTTTGCACTGCCGGTGCTGGGGCCGGTGCAGGCGCCGGCGGCGGCGGTGCAATTACCGGCGCTTGCGGCGCTGGCGGCGGCTCGGGTGTCACGGCTGTGATCGTCGGCGCCGGTGTTGGTGGCGGAGCGATATTGATCTCGGGCGGCGGAATAAAGGGCGGAGGTGGCGCCACCATCTTCGGCGGCGGGGGTAGCAACTCGGGCGGAGGTGGCGGCTTCTTGATGACCTCTTCGATCACCTTCACTTCGATCGGGCCCTTGACCACTTCAACCACCTTGCGCGCCAGCCCGGAGATCAGGGCATACACAATGATGATGTGAAAAATCACGACCGCGCCGATCCCCACCATCTTGCGGGTCGGGTCACGCTGTGTTTGGGAGAAGTCCACTCAGCTCTCCTCTTTCACTTTTGCTTTATGTGCCCTCGTCATTCAGTTGCTTTCGCCACTTGATTGTCTCCTGGGGCTCGCTTCGCAAAAGGCGGCGATTCTAGCCAGTTTGCTCTGGCAAAACTATGCAATGTTAGTGCCAGCGCTGCCGCATCGCAGCAGCGAGGTGCCTCGGACGCGCCGACAGTCTTAGAACAACTCGTCGGCGCCACTGGCGCCGCGCGGTTGCACAATGCCGAAGTGCCGGTAGGCCGCAACCGCAGCCATCCGGCCGCGCGGTGTTCGCTGCAACAATCCCTGCTGGATCAGATAGGGTTCTACTACGTCCTCCAGCGTGTCGCGTTCCTCGCCGACCGCTGCGGCCAGGTTGTCGATGCCGACCGGGCCTCCCGCGAACTTCTCTATGACCGCGAGCAGCAGTTTTCGATCCATGATGTCCAGGCCGAGCCGATCGACTTCGAGCATCGCCAGCGCAGCATCGGCCACCGATTGCGAGATCTCACCGGTGCCCTTGACCTCGGCGAAATCGCGCACTCGCCGCAGCAGCCGATTGGCGACACGTGGCGTGCCGCGCGATCGGCGCGCGATCTCACGCGCGCCATCGTCGGTCAAATTCGCCTTCAGTAGACGCGCCGAGCGACGCACGATAGCCGCCAGCTCATCGGCCGAATAAAAATCGAGGCGCGCAACGATGCCGAAGCGATCGCGCAGCGGATTGGTCAGCATGCCGGCGCGCGTGGTGGCGCCGACCAAGGTGAACGGCGGCAGATCGATCTTGATCGAGCGCGCTGCGGGCCCTTCACCGATCATGATGTCGATCTGAAAATCTTCGAGCGCCGGATAAAGAATTTCTTCGACGATCGCGCTCAAGCGGTGAATCTCATCGATAAACAGCACATCGTTTTTTTCGAGGTTCGTCAGGATCGCAGCAAGATCGCCCGGCCGCTCGAGCACCGGCCCGGAGGTCTGCCGCAGATTGACACCCATCTCGCGTGCGATGATGTGCGCCAGTGTGGTCTTGCCAAGGCCCGGTGGACCGAACAGCAGCACATGATCGAGCGACTCGGCGCGATTGCGCGCCGCTTCGATGAAAATACCCAGCTGCTCGCGGATCTTCGGCTGGCCAACATATTCGGCGAGCGACGTAGGCCGCAGCGCACGCTCGATCGCTTCCTCGTTCGGCGAGGTTGCAACGGCGGCGACGATGCGCTCCGCTTCAGTCATTTTGCCAGCGAATCATTTAGCCAGTGAATCATTTAGCCAGTGAATCATTTAGCCAGTGATTTAAGCGCGAACCGGATACCATCGGACACTCCGGCATCGGCCGGCAGCCCGCGCACCGCGGCGTTAGCTTCGCGGTCGTTGTAACCAAGCGCGAGCAGCGCACGAATGACATCCGCTGCAGGATCGTTTGCCGCAGCCGTCCGCGCTGCCCCGATATCTGCACCAAGCTTGCCTTTCAACTCGAGCAGCAACCGCTCTGCCGTCTTCTTGCCAATGCCTGGAACGCGTGTCAGTCGTGTGCTGTCCTGCAACGTTATCGTCTGCGCAAGCTCTTCAACTGATAGCCCTGAAAGCACCGCCAGCGCCGTCCGGGCGCCGACGCCCGAGATTTTGATTAGCTCGCGAAACGCCGCGCGCTCGCTGTTCGTCGAAAATCCATACAGCTGATGTGCGTCCTCGCGCACCGTCAGATGGGTCAGCAAGGTCACGCGCTCCGAGATGGCCGGGAGCTGATAGAACGTGCTCATCGGCACATCGA
>CAZKNV010000345.1:0-2812 GCA_964554145.1 uncultured Burkholderiaceae bacterium | reverse complement strand
ACTCGCCGCGCTGCAGGCTCTGAACGATCAAGTCCTTGATTTGCCGATAAAGCGGTGCATACACAGCGGCTTGATTGACGTGGGCAACGTCGCGGCGATCGACGGTCGACATCGCCGGATTGGACCACATATCGCTGTACAATACATCATCTGTCTTATATAAGACTACTCGTGGAAGCGTCGCAGCCGCAGCACCGGGGCAGTAAACTGCTCACGCTGCTGAACGACGGTCCTTTCGGAGAACAAGACCATGAATAAAGCCCCCGTTCGCGTCGCCGTCACCGGCGCCGCCGGGCAGATCGGCTATTCGTTGTTGTTCCGTATTGCCTCCGGCGAAATGCTCGGCAAGGACCAACCGGTGCATTTGCAGCTGCTGGAGATTCCGGACGAGAAGGCACAGAAGGCGCTGAAGGGCGTGATGATGGAGCTCGAAGACTGCGCCTTTCCGCAGCTTGCGGGCATGGAAGCCCATAGCGATCCTGCGCATGCGTTCAAGGATACCGACATCGCCCTGCTCGTCGGTGCGCGCCCGCGCGGACCCGGCATGGAGCGCAAGGATCTGCTGGCCGCCAATGCACAGATTTTTATCGCGCAGGGCAAGGCGCTCGATCAATCTGCCAGCCGCAAGGCGCGTGTGCTGGTGGTCGGCAATCCTGCCAATACCAACGCCTATATCGCGATGAAGTCGGCGCCATCTTTGCCGAAGCAAAGCTTTACCGCGATGATGCGGCTCGATCACAACCGCGCGCTGTCGCAGTTGGCGGCAAAGACCGGCAAGCCGGTCACGGCCATCGAGAAGCTGATCGTGTGGGGCAATCATTCGCCGACGATGTATCCGGACCTGAGATTTGCAACGATCGGCGGCAAGCCGCTGGCAATTGATGGAAAAGCGCCGATGATCGATCAGAGTTGGTATCGCGAGACCTATATACCGACGGTCGGCAAACGTGGGGCGGCGATCATCGAAGCACGCGGACTGTCGTCGGCAGCTTCGGCCGCCAATGCCGCGATCGACCATATGCGTGACTGGGTTTCCGGAACCAACGGTAAATGGATCACGATGGGCGTCGCATCCGATGGCAGCTACGGCATTCCGGAAGACATCATCTACGGCGTTCCGTGCACGTGCCGCGCGGGCGGGTACGAAGTCGTCAAGGGTCTTGAGATCGACGAGTTTTCTCGCCAGATGATGGACGCGACATTGAAAGAGCTCCTAGAGGAGCGCGATGGCGTTGCGCATTTACTCGACTAGGAGCGCCGTCACATGACGACAGGCGTCCGCTTTCGTGCGGCGTTGCACGCCGAGCAGCCGCTGCAGATCGTCGGCACGCTGATCGCCCATCACGCGCTGATGGCAAAGCAGGTCGGCTACCGCGCGATTTACCTTTCAGGCGGTGGCGTTGCAGCCGGGTCGCTCGGCATGCCTGATCTCGGCATCAACACGCTCGATGATGTTTTGATCGACGTGCGCCGCATTACCGATGTATGCGATCTGCCGCTGCTGGTCGATATCGACACGGGCTTTGGACCGAGCGCGTTCAACATCGCGCGCTCGATCAAGGCGCTGATCAAGGCCGGTGCGGCGGCGTGCCATATCGAAGACCAGGTCGGCGCCAAGCGGTGCGGCCATCGCCCCGGCAAGGAAATCGTGTCGATCGGCGAGATGGCGGATCGTGTGAAAGCCGCGGCCGACGCGAAAACCGATCGCGATTTTTTCCTGATCGCACGCACCGATGCGATTGCCGCCGAGGGAGTCGACCGGGCGATCGAGCGTGCGATTGCATGCGTCGAGGCCGGTGCCGACGGCATTTTCGCGGAGGCGGCCAATGACCTGTCTACCTATCGGCGGTTCGTCGATGCAGTCAAGGTGCCGGTACTCGCTAACATCACCGAGTTCGGCGCGACTCCGCTGTTCACGATCGACGAGCTGCGAAGCGCGGGAGTTGCGATGGCGCTGTATCCGCTGTCGGCTTTCCGCGCGATGAACAAGGCGGCGCTGAATGTTTACACCGCGCTGCGCCGTGACGGCACTCAGAAGTCGGTGGTGGATTCCATGCAGACGCGAACGGAGTTATACGACGTGATCGGTTATCACGCGTACGAAGATCGCCTGGATCGGTTGTTCGCGCACAAGAAAGTGTCCGAGCGAAAGAAAGAGATGCCATGAACGACGCCGTCGCCACGACTCCGAAACCGAAGAAGTCGGTCGCGTTGTCCGGCGTCGTCGCCGGCAACACGGCCTTGTGCACGGTCGGTCGAAGCGGCAACGACCTGCACTATCGCGGCTACGACATTCTGGATATCGCGACGCGCTGCGAGTTCGAGGAAATTGCATACCTGCTGGTGCACGGCAAGCTGCCGACGGTGCCGGAGCTGGCCGCATACAAACGCAAGCTCAGGAGCCTGCGCGGCATTCCGGCAGCGGTGCAGCGTGCGCTCGAGGCCATACCGGCCAATACGCACCCGATGGACGTGATGCGCACGGCCTGCTCTGCGCTCGGATCGGTGTTGCCAGAAGGGCAGGATCACAAACTGGCAGAGGCACGCGACATCGCCGACCGCCTGATGGCATCGTTCGGATCGATGCTGCTGTACTGGTATCACTTTTCGCATTCGGGACGGCGCATCGATGTCGAGACCGACGACGACTCGATCGGCGGCCATTTTCTGCATCTGCTGCACGGGCGTGCGCCTTCTGATTTGTGGACGCGCTCGATGCATACGTCGCTCAATCTGTACGCGGAGCACGAGTTCAATGCCTCGACGTTCACCGCGCGCGTGGTGGCCGGTACCGGCAGCGACATGTACTCCG
>CAZKNV010000344.1:0-2816 GCA_964554145.1 uncultured Burkholderiaceae bacterium | reverse complement strand
CCGGCTTTCAACTCGACCCGGAAACAACGCTCGCAACAATGCCTTGATCGGCGTTCATACCGTGCGACAACGCAATGGTCGCCACCGACACACCGGGCCGCAAGCATCAGGCAATCGTGCCGGACTATCGCAACTGACTTAAGCAATCAGCCAGCGATTCGCGCCAGTCCGGCACTCGCAGGTTCCATACGGTGCGCGCCTTTTCGGTACTGAGCTGCGAGTTCGCCGGTCGACGGGCGCCTGTCGGAAACTCACTGCTCTTGATTGCAATGAGGCGAGGCGCCCGCGTGCGCTGCCGAACCGAATCGCTCGCGAAGATCTCGGACGCAAAGCCGAACCAACTGGTGGCGCCACCGTTGACCAGATGCACAGTATCGCCATCTCGCCATCGACGACGCGACGACGCGCCGCATCACTCGAAAAAGTCTGCTCGAGTATTTCTGCAGTGGCGGCTGCGATAAAGCCGGCGAAGGTCGGCGCGCCGACCTGGTCATCGACCACGCGCAGTTCTTCGCGCTCGGTCGCCAGCCGCAACATCGTGGTCAGAAAATTGCGACCAGTTGCCCGTTCAGGCCTTCAGCCGGCTTTGTGGGTTTGCGCCCTCGCCCCTGCCTACTTACACCCTCTGCTAATGAGTTCCTAGCGCAGAGGCCACTTTGACGCCAAAATATGAATTTGACATCAACTCCGCGCTTCCGTATCCTTCCCGAAATGGTCCGTCCTAAACAACACCCTAAACATCCGCTCAGATTTCGCCATGACCCCGATTCGGGCACAGCTTCAGGCGGTGGGGCACTGGCGCCATCACGCAAGGGGCCAACGTTGAGGGCTGCGGCCGCACGGGTTGTCCCAGTCGCGCGCGCGAAAGCAACGACCGTCCGGCTCGATCCGGCCCTTATGAATGGGTTGGAGCTGCTGCAAAGGGTCATAAAGAAGCCGCTAAACCGGCTGATAAACGACGCCGTCCGTAGTTACGTCGAACACCGCTCCGCTGAGGTTGAAGTTGACCTGAGCGAGATACTCGCACGCGTTCGCGCCTATCGCCGATCGGATCCCGATTTCGACAGGATGTGGGACGAGTTCGTCGACGCGGAAGCCCGCTACGGCGGCAAGGATCCGGTAGAGCGCGGCACGCAGAAAACGGCCGGGCCGGCGCAGACCATGGTGCGCAAAATACTCAGTGGCTGATTGGGACGACGATAGTCCGCAGCTACGGCGAAATCTCGAGAAGGTACGACGCGACCTTCAAAAAAGCGCGGGTCGCAGGGACAGCCCCACGCTGGAGCTGGCCCGACAGTGGCATCGCGTTTCGATGGCCGGGCTGGACGTGCCCAAGCCGGAGTACGTGGGCCGATTTCGAGGCGAGCCCGGCGTCAAGGTTCCGGCATACATCGGCGCGGCCGAAGGCGTTGCGCATGCCGAGGTTGGGGCGCAGCTCGATACTTTTGAGCAACTCCTGCAAGCTGTAGTCGCGGCTCTCGATGAGCGCTATTCGATCGGCTCCGAACTGGACGAGGACGGCATCGCGGCTGTCACAAGCCTGGCGGGCTGGGCGCACGCTGAGTGGGTGCGTATCCATCCGTTTGCCAACGGCAACGGGCGGACGGCGCGTATCTGGGCCAACTATCTGTTGGTCCGCTACGGGTTACCGCCGGTGGTTCGCTTGCGACCGCGCCCGGACGGCGGATACGGCGCCGCCGGCGTACGCGCCATGAAAGGCGACTGGGCGCCGACAGTTCGCATGATCCGACAGATGCTCCTTGAACTGCCTCCGGCGACGTCGAGGACCAAGAGGGGCTAGCGCGCGGCCTTGGGCTGGAGGAAGTGACCCTTCGACTTTGACTAACCTTCGGCTCTGCTGATACCGGTACCGGGACTTGCACCCGGCGGGATTCGTGCCATGCACGGCACACACGTGTCGTTCAGCCGCCGCCGAAGGCGGTCGGTTGCAACGAACGCTTCGGCATCATCTTCACGCCCTGCGAGAATGCCGCTCCACATACTTGCGAAGCACACCATCCATTCGCGCTTGCCAGCCTTCGCCGGTGGACTTGAAATACGCAACGACCTCCGGGCTGTAACGAACCGAAACCAGCAGTTTCTTGTTCTCTGATCTCGGGCGCCCGCGAAGCGCTCGGATGGGCACCATGGCTTTCAGCTGCTTTGGCGTAAGTGGGAGAGCGTCGGGGTCGCTCTTCGCCGCTGCAGTAATCGCTCTGTCTTCTTCGGTGGTGGGCATTCTCACGGAAGGCCGCTTAGTGATTCTGGACATAGTGTTTCACCTCACGACGATTGGCGCGGCGCAGGCTGATGATCCTTCGCACTTCGCCTCGATCTACAAACGCAACGTAGTACAGGATCCCGGTCTTCGGCGCGAGCGCAATCATTCGTGTCTCGCTGTATTCGAACCGACTGTCGACCCAGACCAACGCAGCTTCCCAGTCGAGTTCGATTGCCAGGACCAGAGAGACGGCGTGCTTCGCTTGATTCGCTTTGTCTTTGGCTGGATCGAACTCGAATCGCATCCTTTAATGTAGCTACATTAAATATGCACGTCAAATCGATGGCTGGTCGGTCTGCTATGAGGCCGAATCGGGATAGGAAGGCTTCTAGCAGCACAAACGTTCCGTTGACGTTGGTCTGCACGAAATCGGCCGGCCCGAAGATCGAACGATCGACGTGGCTCTCAGCGGCAAAGTGAAGCAGCGCGCGGGCGATGCGTGCGCAGCAGGGCCGCGATCGACTCCCCGTCGCAGATATCCGCGCGCTCGAACTGCATACGCGCGTCGGTATTCGGCGATGCGAGGTTGTCGAGA
>CAZKNV010000343.1:0-2828 GCA_964554145.1 uncultured Burkholderiaceae bacterium | reverse complement strand
ACTGCACGCCGACGCGCGGAACGAGTCGAAGCACGGGTCACCGCTGAGCAGAAGCGCCTTTTCGAGCGTGCAGCCGCTCTCGAAGGTCGTTCGCTGACGGATTTTCTGCTGGCAAGCGCTCGAACAGCCGCCGCCGAAACAATTTCGCGCCACGAGTTGCTAAAGCTCACGTCTGAAGATCAGCGTGTTTTTGTAAGAGCACTTCTGAATCCACCGGCACCCAACAAGGCGCTGCGCACCGCTGCGGCTCGCTACCGCACAGCTCAGGGACGGTGAGCTGTGGCCGACGCGCTGCTGTCGCAGCCGATCGTCCCACTCAAAGATTCGCATGACCGGCGGTCTTTCGACTGCGGCGTCGAGCCGCTTAACCGTTACTTTCATACCCAGGCGGGGCAAGACCATCGAAGGCACATTGCCGCCTGCTTCGTACTGCGCGATATCGAGCGCTCGAGGATCGCGGGCTACTACACGCTGTCCTCGTTCTCCATCATGGGCGACGCACTTCCCGATGCACTGCAGAAGAAGTTGCCGAAGTATGGACAGATTCCCTGCACGCTCCTCGGGCGGCTAGCGGTTGATCGCGAATATCAAACCACCGGTCTTGGAAAACACCTGCTTGTCGACGCGCTGAAGCGAGCTTTGGATCATTCCGCCGAAATCGCGTCCTGGGCGGTTGTCGTCGATGCGAAGAATGAAGTAGCCGAAAGGTTTTATTCGAAGCATGGCTTCATTTCGCTCCCGAGTGCCCCTCAGCGCTTTTTTCTGCCAATGCCTACTATCGCCAAGCTCTTTCGTTAAATAGCTTGGAATCCCCACTAAATCAACTCAGGCTGCCGCACCGAATTCGCTTCGAGCACGATGATGGCCGTCATGTTGACGATGCGTCGCACGGTGGCCGCGGGCGTAAGAATGTTCGCTGGCTTGGCGACACCGAGCAGCATCGGCCCGATCGCGATGTTATTGCCGGCAGTGGCCTTCAGCAGGTTGTATGCAATGTTGGCGGAATCGAGATTCGGACACACCAGCAGGTTGGCGTCGCCGGTCAGTGATGAAAACGGCATGATCGACTTGCGGATCGCGTCGTCGACGGCGCCGTCGGCATGCATTTCGCCATCGACTTCAAGTTCCGGCGCCGCCTGACGAATCAGCGTCAGCGCGCTGCGCATTTTTACGGCCGAAGGTGCGTCGCTCGACCCGAAGTTGGAGTGCGAAACCAGCGCCACGCGCGGTGCGAGTCCAAGCCGCTTTAGTTGCTCGGCCGCGAGCACGGTGATTTCGGCGATCTGCTCTGATGTCGGATCCAGGTTGACCATCGTGTCGACCAGCGCCAGCTGCCGCCCCGGCACCATCAGGATATTCATCGCCGCATAAACATTGGCGCCGGCACGGCGGCCGATCACCTGATCGATGTACGTCAGATGCGGCCCGTGCGTGCCGAACGTGCCGCAGATCATGCCGTCGGCTTCGCCTTTGTGCATCATCATTGCGCCGATCAGGGTCAGGCGGCGGCGCATTTCGATCTTTGCATACTGCTGCGTCACGCCGCGGCGCGCCGCCAGCCGGTGATACGTTTCCCAGTAGTCGCGATAGCGCTTGTCGAACTCGGGATTGACCAGATCGAAGTCGACTCCGGGCCGCATGCGCAAGCCGAAGCGCTCAAGTCGCTTGTCGATCACCACCGGCCGTCCGATCAGGATCGGCTGCGCGAGTTTTTCGTCGATCACGACCTGTACCGCACGCAACACTCTTTCTTCTTCACCCTCCGCAAACACGATGCGCGACTTGCCGCCGGCGGCGACCGCGTTCTTGGCGATTGTGAAAATCGGCTTCATGAACGTGCCGGAGTGATAGACGAACTGTTGCAGTTGATCGCGATACGCCTGTATGTCGTCGATCGGCCGTGTGGCGACGCCACTTGCCATCGCAGCCTGCGCGACGGCGGGTGCAATGCGCGTGATGAGCCGCGGGTCGAACGGCTTCGGAATCAGGTACTCGGGGCCGAATGCAACATCGGCGATGCCGTATGCAGAGGTAACGATGTCGCTCTGCTCTTCACGCGCCAGACCGGCAATCGCGCGCACCGCGGCCGTTTCCATCGCTGTCGTGATCGTGGTGGCGCCGACATCGAGCGCACCGCGGAACAAGAATGGAAAGCAGAGAACGTTGTTCACCTGGTTGACGTAGTCGGAGCGCCCGGTGGCGATGATGGCGTCGTCGCGCACCGCCTTGATTTGCTCGGGCATGATCTCCGGCGTGGGGTTGGCCAGCGCAAGAATCAGCGGGCGCGCAGCCATTGTCCTGACCATCTCGGGCTTCAGCACTCCTGCCGCCGACAGACCGAGAAAAATGTCGGCGCCTCCGATTACATCGCTCAATGCGCGTAGCGGTGTGGATTGCGCAAAGCGTGCCTTGTCCTCGTCCATCAATACCTTTCGGCCCTGATAGACGACACCCTCGATATCGGTGACCCAGATGTTCTCGCGAGGTAAACCGAGCTCGACCAGCAGTTGCAGGCAGGCGAGTGCGGCAGCGCCGGCGCCGCTGGTGACGAGCTTCACCTTCTTGATGTCCTTGCCGACGATCGTGAGGCCATTCAACACCGCGGCACCGACGATGATTGCAGTGCCATGCTGATCGTCATGAAACACCGGAATCTTCATCCGCTCACGCAATTTGCGCTCGATGTAGAAGCATTCGGGCGCCTTGATGTCTTCGAGGTTGATGCCGCCGAAGGTCGGCTCGAGCGCTGCGATGACTTCGATCAGCTTGTCCGGATCGAGCTCGTTGAGTTCGATGTCGAATACGTCGATGCCGGCGAACTTCTTGAA
>CAZKNV010000342.1:0-2830 GCA_964554145.1 uncultured Burkholderiaceae bacterium | reverse complement strand
CCTGCCATTTTTATCGGCGCCTTTCTGGTTAACGTCACCACCGCCGGCTCGGTGCCGAGCTCGCTCGGCATTGCATTCGGCAACACGCTGGAGGCCGTAGCCGGAGGCTTTCTTGTCATGCGTTTCGCAGGCGGCCTCGCGGCGTTCCGCCAAGCGCGAAGCATCGTGCGGTTTTCATTGCTCGCCGGCGTGGCAAGCCCCGCGATCAGTCCAACGATCGGCGTGACGACCTTGGTGCTCACCGGCTTCGCCGAACCGAGCCAGTTCGGCGCGATCTGGCTGACATGGTGGCTCGGTGATGCTGCCGGCGCGTTGATCGTCGCGCCGTTGTTGGTGCTTTGGGGCACGACACGCGCCCTCGGGCCGCTACGTCAACGACCGGCCGAATCGGTATTGCTGCTGCTTGTCGTTGTGGCGACCGGCGCGCTGGTGTTCCTCATTCCCGAGTTGAGCCGCTACCCACTGCCGTTCCTGTGCATTCCTCCACTCGTATGGGCTGCGTTTCGCTTCGGTCAAAGGGAAGTCGCGACCGGCGTCGCGATCCTCTCGGCGATCGCCGTCTGGGCAACAGTGAGCGGCTGGGGTCCATTTGCGATGCCGAGCGAAAACGAATCTCTTCTCCTGCTGCAGGCGTTCATGGGAACGATCGCGGCGATGACACTTCCGGTTGCCGCACTGGTCTGGGAGCGCAAGGCCATCGAGCAGGAGCGGGTCGTTCTGCTCGAGCGCGAGCGCGCTGCACGCGCCGAGGCCGAAGCCGCGAACCACGCGAAGGACGAGTTCCTGGCCATGCTGAGTCACGAGCTGCGCAATCCCTTGGCTGCGATCGGCAGCGCGACGCAGGTCCTGGTCGGATTCGAGAAACAACATGCATTCCCCGGTCGTTCGGTCGAAATCATCGAGCGGCAGACCAGGCATTTGAGCCGCTTGATCGATGACCTGCTTGACGTGGCGCGGGTCACGGCCCGCAAAATCGCGCTTACAAAAGAGCGGTTGAATCTGGCAGACGTAGTACAGGGAAGCGTGGCCGTTTTCGTGGGTGCCGGGCGGCTGCAAGATCACATAACCAATGTCGATCTGGCGCCGGTATGGGTCAATGCCGATCCGGCCCGGCTCAGCCAGGTGATAGACAATCTGCTGATAAACGCGATCAAGTACACGCCGGCGCGCGGGCTGATACGCGTTGAAACGCTCGTGCAGGACGATGAGGCGGTGTTGCGCGTTCAGGACAGCGGAATGGGCATTACGCCCGACCTGCTTCCGCGAGTGTTTGACCTGTTTACTCAGGGAGAGCGCAGTCTGGACCGTGCGCAGGGAGGACTCGGCATCGGGCTGACTCTCGTACGCGGTCTTGTTGAAATGCACGGGGGACGGGTAGAGGCGTACAGCGAGGGCCATTCAAAGGGGAGCACCTTCGTCGTTCGCTTGCCGCGCGCCCCGGCGCGGCAGTCAGACGATGCCTCGCCACCTGCGACTGCCGAGCGCACACCGTGTCCAAAGCGGATAGTGATCGTCGAGGACGATGCGGACGCGCGTGAAGCGCTGTGTATGCAATTGCTGATGGCGGGCCACGAGGTGCACGAAGCAGGGGACGGAAAATCGGGAATTGAAACGGTGCAACTCGTGCGGCCTGATGTCGTGCTCCTGGATATCGGACTGCCAAGGCTCAACGGATACGAGGTTGCGCGCAGGCTCAAGAGCACGCAGGATTGTCCGCGACTAGTCGCAATCACCGGATATGGACAGCCGGAAGATAAAGAGAGGGCGATGACAGCGGGTTTCGACGCGCACCTGACAAAGCCCGTGGACCCGGATGAGCTTCATCGCGCGCTCGTGTGTGAGCCGCGAGATCAAGTCAGTTAGAGCGTCGGCGGTCGTCACCAACTCATCGTCGTACGACGCCATCCTGAAGCCACAGCGCTGGATGATATTTTTCTCAAGTTACCTGGAGGAGCTAAAACAATGAGTATTACGCGACACGACCAGAGCGCCATCCTTTCGCAAGCCGTCGAGCACGGTGACACCGTTTACCTGGCGGGCATCGTGGCGAAAGACCTGAGCAAGGACGTAAAGGGGCAGACCAAGGAGATTCTCGACGAGATCGACCGCCTGCTCTCCAAGTGCGGCTCGAGCAAGTCCAAGGTCATGCAGTGCCATATCTGGGTGGCCGACATCCGCAACCGCGCGCCGATGAACGAGGTGTGGACCGAGTGGGTCGACAAGAAGAACCTCCCGGCGCGCGCCTGTGTCGAGGCCAAGCTCGCCGATCCAAAGGCCCTAGTCGAGATCATGGTGATCGCCGGCAGATAAAGCGGACAGCTGAGAGCCCTCGGTCAACTCATGTATGGGCGGCGCGCGCCCGAGCGCGAACGTTGGATATTCCCAGTTAAATTCGGTCGTTGGCACTAGGTTTAGGCCGACTTCTTCGCAGGGAAGGTCAAGTTTGGTTGAATGCTCTCAAGCGATGCCCGTTCGATCGTCGGTGATGGTGAATTAACATAATGCACATTATGCGCAGTGCAATCACGTCGGCAAATGGCTTCCTCCAGCTGAGTTTTCGGATGAACAAAGGTCGCTAACCCATTGATTATTTGATCCATTCCCTTAACACCTGATATCGACCGGTGGCAGGACGACGAGGTACAGTTACGTGCACGCCGAATGGGACTTTTGGCGGCTGACGCGCGAAGAGAACATCCGGAACTCCAGTAGCACGTCCGCCTAGCCGTTTGTCTCGTAGTCTCTGGCATGGAAAATGCATTCCACGCGACGCGAGTGCCCCGATGCAAACGAAATCCGACCCGATTTTCCGAGCAGCAGCTTTAGCTGC
>CAZKNV010000341.1:0-2834 GCA_964554145.1 uncultured Burkholderiaceae bacterium | reverse complement strand
TTATTACGACGCAGTCCTGATGCGCAAGGACCCGCCGTTCGATGTCGAATTTCTCAACGCGACGCTGCTGCTGTCGCGCGCGGTTGCGCAGGGTGCGCGCGTGATCAACGAGCCGCAAGCGCTGCGCGATCACAATGAAAAGCTCGCGGTGCTCGAGTTTCCGCAGTACGCCGTTCCAACCCTGGTGACGCGCAGCATTCCGGGTATCCGAAGCTTTTGGGCGGAACACAGCGACATCATCGTCAAGCCGATCGATGGCATGGGCGGCACCGGCGTGTTTCGCCTGCCGCCAGGCGATCTGAATGCAGGTTCGATTCTCGAAACGGTGACGCAGCACGGTCAGCGCACGATCATGGCGCAGCGCTTCATTCCGGAGATCGCCGATGGCGACAAGCGCATTCTCGTGATCGGCGGCGAACCGGTGCCGTACTGTCTGGCACGCATTCCTGCGCCGGGTGAAACGCGCGGCAATCTGGCCGTCGGCGGCGACGGCCGCGCGCAACCGCTGACCGAGCACGACGACAAACTGGCGCGCGCGGTCGGTCAAGCATTGCTACCGCGCGGACTACTGCTGCTTGGACTCGATGTGATCGGCGATCATTTGACCGAGATCAACGTCACCAGCCCGACTTGCTTTGTCGAGATTCAGGGGCAGGCAGGGTTCGATGTGGCCGGTATGTTCATCGATGAATTGGAGAAGGCGGTTACGCGCTGATGGTTGGGATCGTGGTTATCGCCCACGCACCGCTGGCCAGCGCGCTGGGCCGGTGCGCGGAACATATCTACAGCTGCGAACCCAGCGCGCGGCGCGAGTTGCGCGTGCTCGATGTCGAAGGCACCACCGACATGGCGGACACCGTTGCACGTGCGCGCGAACTGGTGCACGAAGTCGATCGCGGTGAAGGCGTGCTGATATTGACCGATGCATTTGGCGCTACGCCGGGCAATGTGGCGACCCAGCTTGCCGAATCTGAGCGAGTAGCGGTGATTGCCGGCGTCAATCTTCCGATGTTGCTGCGAGCCGTTTGCTATCGCGGTGGGCGCCTGGCCGAGGTGGCGGAAAAAGCGCTGGCGGGTGGGCAGCAGGGAATGCTGCAAATCGACGCCCGGCGATGATCAGCCGGGACTTCACGATCAGCAACACTCTCGGGCTGCATGCTCGCCCTTCGGCACAGCTAACGCAGATCGCGGGGCGCTATGCGAGCGAAGTGTTCATCGCGAAAAATGAGCGGCGAGTGAATGCAAAGTCGATCATGGGCGTGATGATGCTCGCGGCAGGCCCGGGCGCGATTGTTACGGTGGATGCCGAGGGCCCGGACGAAGAGCAGGCAGTTGCTGCGATCGGTGCGTTGATCGAATCCGGATTCGGCGAAGCCCACAGCTAGGGGAAAGAGTGCCAAAAGGTCGCAGAGAGTCGCTGGTCGGTAGTGGCGTCACGCGCGGGATCGCCGTCGGTCGCGCGCATCTGCTCGCGCCATCGGAGCTCGACGTTCGTCAATACACGATCGAGCGGCGCGATGTACTGCATGAAATCGGCCGGCTGACGACAGCGTTCAGCGTCGTGCGCGAAGAGCTGGAAGGACTGAAGGCGGGCATCGCACTGAATGCGCCGAGCGAAGTGCTCGGGTTTCTGAACCTGCATCAAATGATTCTGAGCGATTCGCTGCTGGCCGAAGTGCCGCGCGATTTGATTCGAGGCCAGCTGATCAACGCCGAATGGGCGCTGACGATTCAGCTCGAAGCCCTGGTCAAGCAGTTCGATGCGATCGACGACGAATATTTGCGCGAACGTTCGACCGATGTCAGGCAGGTCGTTGAACGTGTTGTCAATGCGCTGGCCGAAGGGCGGCCGACGCGTGTCGCGATCCCGAAGCGGCTGGCGGCGGGCGAACGATTGGTGCTGATTGCGCAAGACCTGGCTCCGGCCGATGTTCTGCATTTAAAGGATCGCGCCGATATCGATCTCGCCGGCTTTGTCACCGAGTTCGGCGGTCCGACATCGCACACTGCGATTCTGGCGCGCAGCCTTGGGCTGCCTGCGGTCGTCGGCGCCGAGGGCGCACGCAGCATCATCGAAGAAGGCGACCTGGTCGTGATCGACGCCGACTTCGATGCGGTGATCGTCAATCCGAGCGACGAAGAGCTGGCCGAGTTCGGCAGGCGCGTGCGGGACGAAGGCGAGCATCGCGCCCAGTTGCGCAAACTCAAAGGCCGGATTGCGCGCACCAAGGACGGGATTCCGATCGAGTTGCAGGCGAATATCGAGTTGCCGGAAGACGCGCGCGACGCGCTGGAAGCGGGCGCCGACGGTATCGGCCTGTTTCGTTCAGAGTTTCTGTTCATGGATCGTGACGAACTGCCGAGCGAGGACGAGCAGTACGAGGCGTATGCGAAGGTCTCGCGCGTGATGAAGGGCAAGCCGGTCGTCATTCGCACCCTGGATATCGGTGCCGACAAAGTGTTGAATGAGGCCGCGCGCGAAAGCCTTGGCATGGGCCGCGGTGCGCCGCGGCTCGAATCGAATCCGGCTCTGGGCCTGCGTGCAATCCGCTACTGCCTGGCGTATCCCGAGTTGTTTCTGACGCAGTTGCGTGCCATTTTGCGCGCGTCCGAAGTCGGCACGGTGCGCATCCTGGTGCCGATGTTGAGCCACGCATACGAAATCGAGCAGGCGCTTGCATTCGTCGGACGTGCGAAAGAGCAGCTAAAAGAGCGCAAGCAAAAATACGACGGGCGCGTGCTAATCGGCGGCATGGTCGAAGTGCCCGCAGCCGCGCTATCGGTGCCGCAGATGTGCAAGCGGCTCAAGTTTCTTTCGATCGGCACCAACGATC
>CAZKNV010000340.1:0-2837 GCA_964554145.1 uncultured Burkholderiaceae bacterium | reverse complement strand
GCGGCGGGAGGACTACGTCCTGAACATTCGACTCTACGGTAAGAACGGGTCGATGGGGCCGCGCGAAACCTACACGTATGCTGGCTACGAACTCGGGATCGTGATGGAGGCCGTTGCGCCGACACAGAAGCAGGCCAACACCCTTCTCGGCATCGGTCAGACACTGATCTTCCACGCGCCCGTCAAAGGATGGTCGGGCCAAGTCAGCAACATCGCGTTTCCCTACTCGCCGTCGATCATCGATGCCGGACCGGTTTATCGTTTTTCGATGAACCACGTGATCGAGTTGGACGATCTTCTGGCGCCGTTCCCGATCGAGATTGTGCGTTGTTAGGCCAGGAGAGAGCCGATATGCCCCGCCTCAGAGATGTAACGACATTGATCCGCAGTAAAAACGCCGGGCCGTTTCTGCTGACATTCGACGTCATTTTCGACCGGAAGGACAATTACGATAAAGTCGTCGCATGGGAAGTCCTTTCCCGGGAAAGGTTCGCGCGCCTTTACAGCGTGCCGATCGAGCAGGTTCAGTTTTTTCTGTGTCCAGAGATCCTCGCTATCAAGGCGACACTGCCGAGACTGTACTCGTCGGGCGATGTGCTCGACGGGGACGTTTATGGCGCCCAGCAGCTTGGGCCTCTTCTAGACCTAGAAATCGCGGCTGAACCAAAGGAGGGGCGTCGCAGTGTTGAGCCTTGAGTTATCCCCGGCCTTGCGCCGAATGGATCGGTCTCTATGGCCAGCCGCTTCGGGCTTCTGCGAACTTCTTCGCGAAATGATGCGGTCGGAGGGAGAACTCGTGCGCAAATCTAGTGCGGTACGAATGCGGCGCGCATGCCTGTTGCGGTGATTAACGGCTCATTAGGGCGAGTACGCGGACCCTGACGGGTACATGCATTAGGCCCTGACGTCTAATGTCCGCTTCTCTAATCGGGCGTTGTTGTCAAGGTCGAAGCTCCTTCGTTGGCTTGAGTTTAGGTCCGGTTAATGTGTGGGTCACGCTTCTCTACGCAGTCGGGCGCGGTGCGGCTGGCACGCTGCAGGCATTGGTCGGAAGGGTTCGGAAGAGCCATGCTTTTGGTCGCGCTTGGTGAGCGCAGCGGACATTTGCGGCTTCATCCAGACCATCGTCCACACAATCAACGCAGAATCAGTCAGTCATAGGCGAGGCTTAATTCATGCGGCCTCCTGCGCGCGTGCGGCACGGAAGTCGGTGCCATCGACCCACATCCGGTGCAGGATCACGGCCAGTTTGCGAGCCACCGCGATGACGGCGCGGCGATGGCCGCGGATCTTGGCGAGCCGCAGCCCCCGGGCCTTCAGCGTCGACCACTTATCGCTGCGCGTCATCAGGGCATGCGCCGCGGTGTACAGCGCCAGGCCCACATCGCGATCGCCGGCCTTCGAGATGCGCCCTGGGTTGTCAGTCTCACCCGACTGGCGCTGGCAGATCGGATCTGAGCGAACCACGGCCTTCACCGCATTGTCGAGCTTGAGGTAGGTCTTGTAGAGCACCGTGCGCGCATCGAGCAGCGGCACCAGCGCTCGCGCCAGCAGCGGATGAGCCGCGATGGCACTGCGCGCCGTTGCATCGAAGCTGCCATGCCCGACGCGCGACGCCAAGCGCACGCCGAAGATCTTCAACAAACCGCGCAGCTCGTTCTCCAGGTCTACGCACTTGGTCAGAATCGCCTTGCGACTGGCCAGCAGCGCTCGCACCTGGTGGCTCTCGAGGCTTGTTGCAAGCCGTAGGTCAGGTACTGCGTGAGGGTGCCGGCTTCGAGCCCGAGTTGCTTGATCTCGGTACTAAAGCGACGCAGGCTCGTCACGATCAGATTAACTTCGGCGGCGACCTTCGTCTCGTACTGCACAATGCCGGCCTCGTCGATCACGCAGATCGACACAAAACGCAGCGACACATCGATACCGGTGAAGTACTTCATCGCGATCTCTCCTTCGCAGGGTGGGTGTCCTGCCAGTCTATGGAGAGCTCGACCCTACGCAGTGGTCAGCCCGCTCTTGGCCCGCTTGCGACCAGCGCTTTTGACCCAGTGCGGACACTCGAGGCGGCGCGACGCGGACTTGCCGGTCGCATGAAAGCGGCCCCTCGGAGTTGTCCGACATCAGCCCAAGAGCACGCGACGACGACGGCTAGGTTCACACTCTCGCAGCCAGACCTGTTGATTAATCATGCCGACCGCTGCTGTTGTCCTTGAGATCTTGCCCGCCCAGGAAGGCGATGCTCTGCTATTGGCCTGCCGCGCTCGCGATCGCGTTCACCACGTTCTTATCGATGCGGGCACGCCTTCAACCGCCCCGACCGTACTCAAGCGATTGCAGGACATTCCCGATCGACGCCTTGACCTGCTTGTCGTTACCCACATCGACTCGGATCACATCGGCGGCATGGCCAAGCTCCTCGCTGATCCGGCCTTTAAGCTGAAGGTCGACGACGCCTGGTTCAACGGCTTCAAGCACCTTCCGACGGCGCGTCCGGTACGAGGCGTCGCCGACGCGGAGCGACTCACAGCTCTGCTGACCGGAACATCGGCGATCCGCCGCAACATCCCTTGGAATGCTGCCTTTAATGGCAAGGCGGTATTGCGAGCGGACGATCTGCCAGACGGTTCGGGAGTCGCCGGTGTTCTGCCCGTCATCAAGTTGCCATGGGGTCTGACGCTCACAATCCTGTCGCCAACTCAGCAGGTACTTAGGGATCTACGCAAGGACTGGCAGAAGTACCTCGATGATCTGCACCGAGGAACGCCAAGTCCTGAGACCACGCGACCACTTCGAGCTGCTACGCGCAGTCTTTCTCTGGACGATCTGGCGGCCCGTAA
>CAZKNV010000339.1:0-2844 GCA_964554145.1 uncultured Burkholderiaceae bacterium | reverse complement strand
TGTTGACGCTGACGATCGGCTCATCGATGCGCGGATATTCGCGCACGTCGAGCCGCGTATACGAAATCGCGCCGATCACGAGCACCAGCAGCGACAGCACCGATGACAGCACCGGACGGCGAATGCAGATTTCGAACAGGCTCATGAGCTCGCTTTCATGCGCTAGGGAATCGTTACCTTGCGTGCCGCATCGCCCTTGCCATCCGGCGCTGGAGCCTTTTTGGCAGCGGCCGATTGATCGAGCGCCTTGCCCTGCTGCGGAACGATGCGTACCGGCTGGCCGTCGCGCGACAGACGCATACCGGCCGTGACGACCTGGTCGCCTGCTTGCAGTCCCTCGACGACTTCGACCCGCGCATCACGCCGCACGCCGATTTTCACCGGCACTCGACGGGCTTGACCCTCAACCACTTTGTAGACGAAAAACTCCTGCCCCTGCGGCACGATCGCCTCTTCCGGCACCATTAAGGCATTCGTACGCTCACCGACGATAACGCGCACGCGCACAAACATACCGGGCCGCAAAAAGCCGCCGGTGTTATCCAGCCGCGCGCGCATTTCGAGCGAGCGGCCGTTGGCATCGATGCGCGGGTTGATCGCTTCGATCTGGCCGGCAAAGCGCTTTCCAGGTAGCGCATCGGCGACGACTTCGACTTGCTGGCCCGTTCGAATCTGTGTCAGGTTGCGCTCAGGCAGCCGAAAGTCAACTTTCAGAATGCGCACGTCTTCGACGTTGACCAGGTCGGTGCCATCTTTCACGTAATCGCCCAGGCTAACCCCGCGGATGCCGACCACGCCGTCGAACGGCGACACGATTCGCATCTTCGATAGCCGGGCCTGCGCCAGCTTCAATTTCGCCTCGGCCACCTGCGCATTGGAAGCTGCAGTCTCCTGCGCGCTCGAACTGATGAACTTCTGGCGCGCGAGGTCCTCACTGCGCCTCAGATTGGCCACAGCGAGGTCGTACTCTGCCTTCATCTGCGCCACTTCGGCATCGTTCAGCGCGGCGTCGAGCGCGATCAGCATCTGCCCTTTGCGCACCGGTTGGCCGTCCTTGAAGCCGATGGCGGCGATGCGACCCGACACTTCGGGCCGCAGGATCACACTTTCGTTCGACTGCAACGAACCGACCGCCTGCAAATCCTCCTGCACCGTCGACGGTTTCACCTGAATGACTTCGACCGAAATCGGTGCCGCGACTTTGCCGGCGTCCTTCGCTGCCTTTGAGCCCGCATCCGGCGCGCTTGTGCCTTTAACGCCGGCGACCGCATTCGGCCCGGGCGACAAGCGGTCCACGGCAAAGTAGGCGATGACGGCGACGCCCAGTAGCGCGACGATCGCCACGACGGTGACTCGATTTCTCTTCATATTGAATGAGTTGCACCCTTAGCAACCCGATTGCCGAATTTAGCACTCAGGCAAGACTCGTTTACGTCGGCGGGTGAGATGCAGACACCGATTCGGCCCCGCGGTTCGCCAATTCATCCGCTCGTTCATTGCCGACATTGCCGGCGTGACCACGAACCCAGCGCCATTCGATCTCGTGCCTGGCCGCAACGTCGTACAAACGCTGCCACAAATCCGCGTTTTTGACCGGTTTTTTAGCGGCTGTTTTCCAGCCGCGTTGGATCCAGTTCGGCAGCCATTCGCTAATACCCAGCTGAACATACTGCGAATCGGTATGCACGACGACGTGGCAGGGGCGCTTCAGCGACCGCAGCGCCTCGATCACGGCGGTGAGTTCCATTCGATTGTTCGTCGTCAAACTCTCGCCGCCGAAGATTTCTTTCTCTCGGTTGCCATGGATCAACACTGCGCCCCATCCGCCGGGGCCTGGATTACCCTTGCACGCGCCATCGGTAAATATATGGACAGGGACGCCGGATGCGCCCTTTGAGCGCACCGGCGACGGCTTTTCAACGAGCTTGATGCTTCGTGCATGCCTCATCGCCGCGCTGCGGCGCGGACTCTATCGTTCGCGGCATCCGGTGCATCGATCACCGCAGAGTTGGCGTCCCCGGTCAGAAACGTGCGCGTCGTCGCCGCCGGTGCCAGCCGTCGCGCCGGCTCCTCCTTGCCCTTCCATACCGCGCCGATCAGCCGCATGCCGCGCACTCGCTTGACCGCGGTGAGCAGATACACCGCGCCCAAAAACGGCCACCAGCGATCGCCGGCCTTTTCCATGAATTGCCAGCGCGCCAGCCAGCGTTCCTGCCGCACCGATGGCGCATAACATCCGAAGCGGCCGCGCTCCACATCGAACGACAACAGCTTCAACCAATCCTTGATGCGGGGCAGCGCCAGGAATCGCCCTTCCTCCGGCAGATACGGTGTGGCACCCAGTCGCGACAAATACTGCCGCGCGCCCCACAGGCTCGCCGGGTTAAAGCCGGTGATCACGACATGGCCTTCGGGCACCAACACCCGCTCGACCTCGCGCAGCACCTGGTGCGGATCTTCGGTGAATTCGAGAATGTGTGGCATCACGACCAGGTCGATCGAGTGCGTTGCAAACGGAAGCTCCTCGTAGCGGTGAATCACCGCCACTTTCGGACAGCCGCCAGCGGAGGGAAACTCGGGCGCACGATTGGCCGCGCAAAAGCGCAGCGGCATGCGATTTTCACGCAACGCGTCGATATCCGGCAGTCCGAGTTGCAGCGCGTGATAGCCGAAGATGTCGGCCACCGCGGCGTCAAGCTGCAATTGTTCCCAGTCGAGCACGTACTGCCCGGCGGGCGAGCGCAGAAACTCAGATAACCTCACAATCGATGCGCCTTCGCTCATTCTTGACCCGCTCATTACAGCCCAATGCCCGATCTGATCATCACGCCGTTATCGGCGTTC